>NZ_JOHB01000008.1:0-209794 GCF_000719605.1 Streptomyces sp. NRRL S-1813 | reverse complement strand
TCGTGGAGTTCCTCCACACCTACAACCATCACCGCTGCCACACTGCACTCGGCGGCCACCCGCCCATCAGTCGAATCAACAATGCTGCGGGTCAATACAACTAGGCCGCGCCAGGGGGTACGTGCGCTGGTGCGGGCCTGCGGGCCTGCGGGTCCGGGACTGCCCGGCCGACTCTGTGTCGGTGTGGGTCTGACTTCAAGAACAACAATGGTCGGCTGAGACAGGCTCCCGACGGCGGGGTAGGGAGCGTCCGCGCGGCCATGGTCGGCGTCAACGTGCTTAGCAGCCGCCGCCGTTCAGCCGCTCGGGTAGCATCGGCGGCTCCAAGCGAGCGGCGTGGGGGAGAAGGCGGGAATGGTCGCGAAGTACTTGGTCTCGCCGGGTGGTGGTCGTCGTGCTTATGCCAACATCACGTCTGCTCTTGCCGCTGCGGCCGGACGGGGCCGAGCGGCGCTGGTCGAGATCGCGCCCGGCCGCTACGAGGAGACGCTCACGGTCCGCGGTGAGGTCCAGGTGGCCGCGATCGGCGGCCTGGGCTCCGTGGTGGTGAGCAGGCCCAGCGGTGCCGTCCTCGACGCCTTCGGGGCGGTTCGTGTCCACGGCCTCGTGCTGATCGGACGCGATGCCGACGTCGTCGGCTGCCATGCGGGAACGCTCACGCTCGAACACTCGGAGGTTCGTGCGCACAACGGCGTCAGCGTGCACGCGAGGCCGAACACCTCCGTGACGCTGCGGGACAGCGTGATCCTTTACGGCCGGACCCTCTTCTCCGGATCCGGCGGGCTCGTCGAACGGTGCCGGTTCACCGACGCCGCCGACAATGCCGTTGCGGTGATCGAAGGCGCCGATGTCTCGGTCCGTGACAGCTGGATCGGGGGCAGCCGGATCCACGGCGTGCGAGTCAGTGATGCGCGGGCCCAGGTCGCCGGGTGCGAGCTGACCGGCACCGGGAAGGCGGCCATCATGGCGGACACGCGGGCGGAGCTCTCCGTGAGCGGCTGCGCGATCAACGCCGTGCACGCGGAGGCAGTCATGTTCATCGAGCAGTCCAGGGGCTCCGTGGACGGCACGCGCGTCACCGACGCGGAACACGGGATCGGAGTGGCGAGTGGCGCCGACCCGGTGGTGCGCGGCTGCGCGTTCACCGAGTGCCGCGATACCGGCATCAACGTCCAGACGTCAGGACGTGGCAGATTCGAGGACTGCGAGGTCCTCGACGCGGGCAATGTCGCGGTGTTCTCGACCAAGGGCGGCGCTCCGGAGGTCCACGGCTGCCGCATTGCGCGAGGCAACGTCGGTATTGCCGTCACCGACGCCGCCAGAGGCCGCTTCACCCGGGTGGACATCGAGGACCTGACGGGTACCGCACTGCGGGTCCTCGACGAGTCCAGGGCCGTGTTCGAGCAAGTCCGTGTGGAGCGCTGCCCGTCGGGCGTGGAGACCCGGGGCAACGGAGGCACGACGGCCGAGGTCACCGACGCGGGTTTCCGTGGCTTCGACATGGCCGCGGTGGCCGTCCTCGGCCAGTCCCGGGTCACGCTCAAGGGCGTGGCGGCGGAGCGCGGAGTGCTGGGCTTCGGCGTCGGCGAGGACGCTCAGCTGCTCGTGCACGACTGTGATGTCAAAGCGGTGAGCGCCGGTGGGGCCATCGCGTTCGGCAAGGGCAAGCTCGTCGCGAGGAACCTCACCGTGACCGGCTCGGAGGCATTCGGCCTCTGCGGAAAGGACGACGCCTACCTGGACGTCGTGAACAGCGAGTTCGTCGACTGCGCGGCCGCGGGGGCGAGCTTCGACGACTCGTGCGGCGGCCGGCTGGTGGACTGTTCGGTGCAAGGAACGCGAGGGGTGGCCGTACAGGACAACGGCCGCGTCGACCTGGTCTCGCTCCGCACGTCGCTGTCGGTCGTCAAGCAGGTCACCAAGCCGGCTGAGCTTCCGCCGACCATCGTCAACAACTACTACGGCCCGGTCTTCCACGCCGCGGTCCACGGTGCTCAGCTGGCCTGGAACAACAACAACGCCATCCAGCAGCAGACCAATGAGGACGGAACCCGCACATGAGCGAGCCACAGAACGTCAACAACTACGACGGGCCCGTGTTCCACGCCGAGGTCTCAGGCACTCAGTTCGCCTGGAACAACGACACCGTCACCCAGAACCAGCAGAACAACAGCACCGTCGCCCCGGGCTTCGAGGCACTCGCCGAGCTGGTCACCGACCTGCTCCGGCAGCTGCCCCAGGCCGGTCTCGCCGAGCAGGACCGTGAGGACACCGAGTCCGCGGCCAGAGAGGTCCTCGCGACGATCACTCAGCCGAACCCTCCCGAGGCAGGCAGGCTCCGCAGCGCGCTCGGCATGCTCAAGGGAGCGCTGGCCCCGGTCGCGACCGGAGTGGTGACCGGTACGGCGGTGGGGGCGCAGGAGTGGGCCCGGACGGCGATCGAGGGTTTGACCCGCCTCGTCTGATCAGGCGGGAGGAAGAACTACGGGCGTGCCCGGTTTCCGTCACCACCACGGCGGCCCGGGCCGCCGCCCCGGAGAAGCGGACCGGTCGGCGAGGCGTGTCTGGCTGCCCGGCGTCATCGGTCTCGCCTGCCTTCTGCCCGGCGTCACCTGTCCCACCGGTCTCACCTGCCTTCGGGCGCGCGCTCTCCTGGTCCGGCAGACGTACGCACTCGTCCGTCACCAAGACGGCGGCCCAAACCTTTGCATGATCATGCGCGATTATGCATAATCTTCCTATGTCTAAGGTCCTCACCTCCCTTCCCGCCGGCGAGCGCGTCGGCATCGCCTTCTCGGGCGGCCTCGATACGTCGGTCGCGGTCGCGTGGATGCGCGACAAGGGCGCCATCCCGTGCACCTACACCGCTGACATCGGCCAGTACGACGAGCCCGACATCGCCTCGGTGCCCGGCCGTGCGCAGAACTACGGTGCCGAGATCGCGCGCCTGGTCGACTGCCGCGCGGCGCTGGTCGAGGAGGGGCTGGCCGCGCTCACCTGCGGGGCGTTCCACATCCGCTCGGGCGGGCGTGCCTACTTCAACACCACGCCGCTCGGCCGGGCCGTCACGGGAACCCTCCTGGTCCGGGCGATGCTCGAGGACAACGTACAGATCTGGGGCGACGGCTCGACCTTCAAGGGCAACGACATCGAGCGGTTCTACCGGTACGGCCTGCTCGCCAACCCGCACCTGCGGATCTACAAGCCTTGGCTGGACGCGGACTTCGTGACCGAGCTCGGCGGCCGCAAGGAAATGTCGGAGTGGCTTCTCGCCCACGGCCTGCCCTACCGCGACAGCACGGAGAAGGCGTACTCCACCGACGCCAACATCTGGGGCGCCACCCACGAGGCCAAGACCCTGGAGCACCTGGACACCGGTGTGGAGTCCGTGGAACCGATCATGGGCGTGCGGTTCTGGGACCCGTCGGTGGAGATCGCTGCCGAGGACGTGACGATCGGCTTCGACCAGGGCCGCCCGGTGACGATCAACGGCAAGGAGTTCGCCTCGCCGGTCGACCTGGTGATGGAGGCGAACGCCATCGGCGGCCGGCACGGCATGGGCATGTCGGACCAGATCGAGAACCGGATCATCGAGGCCAAGAGCCGCGGCATCTACGAGGCGCCCGGTATGGCCCTGCTGCACGCGGCGTACGAGCGCCTGGTCAACGCGATCCACAACGAGGACACCCTCGCCCAGTACCACAACGAGGGGCGGCGCCTCGGCCGGCTGATGTACGAGGGCCGCTGGCTGGACCCGCAGGCGCTGATGGTGCGCGAGTCGCTTCAGCGCTGGGTCGGCGCGGCCGTCACCGGCGAGGTGACGCTGCGGCTGCGGCGCGGAGAGGACTACTCGATTCTCGACACCACGGGCCCGGCGTTCAGCTACCACCCGGACAAGCTGTCCATGGAGCGCACCGAGGACTCGGCGTTCGGCCCGGTGGACCGGATCGGCCAGCTCACCATGCGCAACCTCGACATCGCCGACTCGCGCGCCAAGCTGGAGCAGTACGCCGGGCTCGGCCTGATCGGCACCGCCAACCCCGCCATCGGTGCCGCCCAGGCGGCCGCGACCGGGCTGATCGGCACCATGCCGGAGGGCGGCGCCGAGGCCATCGCCTCCCGCGGCGAGGTCTCCGGTGACGACGAATGGCTGGACCGCGCCGCGATGGAGTCCGGCACGGACTGACCAGCCCCGTCGAGCGGACGGCTCGACACCCCTGAGGGGGATGCACCACCGGAAAGGCCGGCTCGGCGCCCATGGCGTCGAGCCGGCCTTTCCGTACGCCGCCTCCGTACGCCCCGGCCGGGTGCCCGCGTCCCGAGCAAGCGGCGCCCGGCCGGGTTCTCCCTAGGGGTGCACGCCACCCCGCTCGGACACCGCCGTCCCCCTGAGCTGGGTCGCTGCCCGGCCGGGGGCTGGGCCAGGAGCCTGAAATCCGCGGCACCGCAGAGCCGCCAGCCGCCAGCGGCCGAGACGGTGATCACGGCGGCGGTGCCGGCGCGGCCGTTCGACCTGGCGAAGACCGTGAACGTCACCGTGGCGGTCGGCGTGGCCGCGTCGCCGACGGGCACGGCCGACGAATTCACGTACGTGGGTTGAGCCCCGGGGCCTGCCGTACCCGCCCGGCGGGTATGGCAGGCCCGTCGACCGTGAACAAGGAGAACACCGCACCTTCTCGAACAGCCGCACCTTCTCGAACACGCGATCCTATGCTGACGGCATGATCGACATACCTCTTTCAGCGCTGGAAGTCGCGATGGTCCAAACGGGCACCCGGCCCGTGGAAACCCTGCGCGACACCGCCGCCTTCGCGCAGGGACTGGAGCAACTGGGCTATCACCGGATCTGGTACGCCGAGCACCACCACTCGCCCGCCATCGGCGCCTTCCCGCCCGTCGTGCTGACCGCGCACGCTGCCGCCTCGACCTCGGCCATCCGACTCGGCTCGGGCGGAGTTCTGGCACCCAACCACGCACCCCTCACGCTGGCGGAGCAGTTCGGAACGCTGGCCGCCCTGCATCAGGGCCGTATCGACCTCGGAATCGGCCGTGGTCCCGGCACCTTCGACGAGGCCACCGCGCGCGCTCTGCGCCGCGGAGCCGGACCGACGACGGATGCCGAATACCACGACGACGTAGCCGCGATCCTGTCCTTCCTGGTCGACGAAGTCGCACTCGACCCGCTGCCGGAGCCATGGCTGCTGGCCTCCAGCACCGCAGGTGCCGCTCTCGCCGGAAAGCTCGGCCTGCCGATCGCCCTCGCGCACCACATCCGGCCGGACAACACCCGTGCGGCGCTGGACCGTTACCGTGCGGCGTTCACCCCGTCCCGTTGGTGCGAGCAACCTCGGGTGCTGGTGTGTGTGGAGGCCGTGTGCGCCGAGACGGAGGAAGAAGCCGCGTGGCGCGTCGGACCGATGGACGTCGTCAAAGCCGGGCTCCTCAAAGGCCTGAGTGAGATCCCCTTCCCCACCCCCGCGGACGCGGCGGCCCACCCCTTCACGGAAGAGGAGCGACAGGCGCTGGCCGGCTTCCGCGCACAGCAAGCCGTCGGGACACCCGAGACCGTCGTTCAACGGCTTGCGCAACTGGCCGGCGAAACCGGAGCAGACGAACTGATGCTGACCACACCCGTCTACGACCTCCGCGACCGCCTTCGCTCCTGCGAACTCATCAAGAAGTACGCCGAGGCCACGACAGCGCCGTAGGGAGCACGAGGGGGAGGGAGGTCGAGGGAGGCCGAGGGAGGGAAGGGACGCCGGGGCCGGACGGCGTCGAGCGGGCTGGTCTCAGGGATCTCGGGCTTCCCAGAGTTCTCAGGGGCGTCGGTCCGACACCGCAGGCGCAGGCCGGGCAGGGTCGGTAACCGATATCGCCCACGAGAGGTAATAAAAACGGAAAATGGTCTGGTACGGTCCGAGTTCAGCGACTCGCGTGAAGGAATCCGCATGACCACGCCCGTACCTCCCGACGGCGCCACGCCTACGGGCCCGCAGCCGCAGGACCATGATCCGTGGGCCCCGCCGTCCCAGCCGGGTGGCATGCCCCGCCTGCCGTCCCAGCAGGGTGATGTGCCCCGCCCGCCGTACCCCATGCAGCCTTCGCAGTCGCGTAACGGCATGGGCATCACCGCCCTGGTGCTCGGTCTGGTCGGCCTCGTCCTGGGCCTGTTCATCATCCTGTTCTGGATGTCCTGGTTGCCGGCCCTGCTGGCCGTGATCTTCGGCTCCGTCGGACTGGGCCACGCGCGCAAGGGCCTGGCCACCAACAGGGCCATGGCCATCAGCGGTCTCGTCCTGGGCATCGTCGGCCTGCTGATCGCGGCCGGCAGCGCAGCGTTCACCGTGGTGGCGGTCAAACATGTCGTCGACAGCACGCGCGCGAAGGTCAAGGAAGCCGACGAGGCCAAGGAGTCGGCGGCAGCCGCGGAGAAGGCCCGTCACCTGTCTTTCGGTGAGCCGTACACCTTCGGCAACGGCCTGAAAGTCACGGTGTCCAAGCCGTCGCCCTTCACTCCGGACGAATTCGCCAACGGTCACGACAAGGGCAACAAGGCCGTTCAAGTCACGGTCACCGTGGTCAACACCGGCACCAAGCGGATCGAGGTCGAGACCGGCCTGCCCGACGTCAATGACGCCGACGGCGCCTCGGCGCAGTTGGTGATCGACGGCAGCGGCCGTCAGAAGGTCATCACCGGATATGTCCTGCCCGGCAGGAAAGCCGTCGGCAAGTACGCCTTCTCACTGCCGCCCGATGCCGCCCATCGGATCGAGGTCGAGTTCAGCCCTGACGTGGCACGTTGGGACGACGCCTACTGGAGCGGCCCGGCCCGCTGACCGCACACCGTCGGGCAGTGCAATGACTGCCCCAAAACCGCGGCGGGGCATCGCGTTCTCTCTCCCCCTCCCCGCATCCGGCGCAAGTGCCGCCGGATGCGGGGGAGCGCCCGGCGAAACCCCCGCGGCCCACTCCGAGTGGGCCGGGGTGTCCGGAGCGTCCAGGGTCTAATGCCTCGTGCAGTCGTCGTCGCAGTCTTCTTCCAGGGCGGCCACGCCGGCTTTGTATGCGGCGTACGGGATCTGCCCCAGGACCGCGAGGCGTTCCAGTTCGGCGGCTTCGTTTCCATGGGCGATCCTGCGGCTCTGTTCTGCCTGTTCTCTGCTGTACTTGACGGCCTTGGCGCGCTGTCTGGAACGGTTGCGCTGTATCTGCTCGGCGATCATCTGTGCGGTCTGTTCGAAGTAATCGTCGTGCCTGCCCGACCACATCTCGCCCCCCTCGCTTTCGATGAACAAGACCGGAAGCCGGATTCAGGATATCCGGGTTCCGACTTCCGGTCCGTTCGTGCCGGTGAGATCGTGAACGACGTGTCGTCGAGGGGCATGTGGCGGCGATCGTGTTGTCCTGACCGATGTCAGGAGCTCGTGAGGATGACGAGTTGCTGGGTCGCCCGGGTCATCGCGACATAGCGGTCGACCGCTCCCTCGACACCCTTGCCGAACTCCTCCGGGTCGACGAGGACGACCAGGTCGAACTCCAGCCCCTTCGAGAGCTCCGGGGTGAGCGACCGGACGCGGGGCGTCCCCGGGAACGTGGGGTCGCCGATGACGCAGGCGATCCCGTCGGCATGCGCAGCGAGCCAGGTGTCGAGGACCGTGTCCAGATCCGCAACAGGTCCGCGGACGACGGGGATGCCGCTGCTGCGGATGGAGGTCGGCACATTCGCGTCCGGGAGCTCGGCCCGGATGACCAGCTCGGCTTCCGCCATGACCTCTTCCGGCGTGCGGTAGTTGATGCTCAGGGAGGCCACGTCGATCCGGTCGAGCCCGACCCGCTCGAGCCGTCCCTGCCACGACTCTGTGAACCCGTGCCTGGCCTGGGCTCGGTCCCCGACAATGGTGAAGCTCCGGGACGGGCAGCGGAGCAGCAGCATCTGCCACTCCGCGTCGGTCAGTTCTTGTGCCTCGTCCACGATGATGTGCGCGAACGGGCCGGAGAGCAGGTCCGGTTCGGTGCCGGGCAGGGCGCTCTCGTCGACCAGGGTGTCCTGGAGGTCCTGTCCGCGCAGCATCCCCACCGCGCCTTCGCTCTCGTCGATCAGGACGTTCTGAAGCAGGCCGTCGATGACGTCGGCCCTGCGCGCACGTTCGGCGGCCACAGAGGCCTCGTGCCGACGCTTGCGTCGTGACGCCTCCGGGTCGCCGAGCCGCTGGCGTGCCGCGTCCAGGAGCGGCAGATCGGACACCGTCCAGGCCTGGGCGTCCGCGCGCTGTAGCTTGCGCACGTCATCAGGGCTGAGCCGGGGAGCGCACTTGCGCAGGTAGGCGGGCACCGACCACAGATCTCCGACGAGGTCACTCGCCTCGATCATCGGCCAGGCACGATTGAGGGTCCTGACCAGCTCTCTGTCCTGGAGGAGCGACCTCCTGAGCAGCTCGGGCGGGGCGTCGCTGTCGTCCTTGTCCCTCAGGATCGTGAGCAGTTCCTCCCGGATCTGGTCACGCGCCTCGTTGTGCGGAGTACCTGGTTCCACTGCTGCGAACGCCGCGGCCCAGTCCTCAGCGCTCAGCCAGATGTCGGACCAGTGGGTCGAAACCGTCATCCCCTCGGTGGGCGGCTCCTCGTAGATGCCGACGGCCGGCTCGATCGCCTTCACCAGGTCCGCGGACGACTTCAGAAGGGCCACGTCCGGGTCGGTCTCGGTCGCTGCCCCGGCTCCCTCGGCGACGAGGTCCCGCAGGGTGCAGGTCTGCACGCCCTCCTCTCCCAGGCTGGGCAGGACATCGGCGACGTAGGCCAGGTAGGGCTGGTGCGGACCGACGAACAGCACGCCGCCCCGACGGTGGCCGAGGCGAGGGTCGGAGTAGAGGAGGTGGGCGGCACGGTGCAGAGCGACGACGGTCTTGCCGGTACCCGGACCGCCGTCCACGACCAGAGTGCCGCGGGACCCCGCCCGGATGATGGCGTCCTGGTCGGCCTGGATGGTGGCGAGCACGTCGCGCATCCGGGCCGACCGGTTGCCGCCCAGACTGGCGATGAACGCGGACTGGTCGTCGAGCGCGGCGTGCCCTTCAAGGCCGTCGGCGGTGAACACTTCGTCCCAGTAGTCGCTGACCCGGCCGCGGGTCCAGCGATACCTGCGGCGGCTCGCCATCCCCATCGGATGGGCGTGGGTCGCAGCGAAGAACGGCTCGGCCGCGGGGGAGCGCCAGTCGAGCAGCAGCCGACGTCCGGCGCTGTCGGTGAGGCCGAGGCGTCCGATGTACACGGGCTCGGGATCATCCGCACTGACGATGTGCCCCAGGCAAAGGTCCAAACCGAAGCGACGCAAGGCGCGCAGGCGGCCGGTCAGCCGGTGGATCTCCGCGTCCCGGTCCATCGCCGCGCGGCCGATGCCGCCGGGAGCCCTGCGCTCGGCTTCGAGGCGGTCGGACAGTTCGGCGATCGCTTGCTCCAGGCTCTCCGCGATGGCCGCGAAGTGCTGCTCGTCGCCGTCGATCAGCGCCGGGTCCGCCTTGGGGGAGAGGTGGTCGGGAAGGTCGAACGCGCTGGTGGTCAGGGGGTTCATGTCATCAGCTCCGGTCCGCGGTCGCTGCCGCCATGTCCGTTGGCGCGTACACCCGCACCTCGGTGTCGAGTGCCCGCAGCCGCAGCGCGCGTCCCACTATCGGCTCGGTGCCACCGCATGACTCATACACCGGCAAAAACACACGCACTTCGTGAATCTCCCATTTCTGAAGGTTCTGACCTCGGCCCGCGATTCTGCCCCACTACAGGGGCCTTGCCGCAAGGCCCCCAGTGCGCTATAAGTTGAGAGTGGCAAGGAGTGGGTATTCCTCCTTGTCTTTGTCGCCCGCTGTGGACGGGCAATCCCTTCGCCGGACGGCTACGCGCCACGTATGGCGGTTTCGTCGGCCCAGGAGGATCTTCCAGGGGCCTGCATGCAGCCACGGAACGAGACGTTCCCACCCTCTTCAGCAAGTCGGGCTCGAAGGTCATCGGCTCGGCATCAACGGATGTGCTTTCCGGAGTCGAGCACGCGCAGGTTGCAGGCGTTGCAGGACGTAGGGCCGGCGTCGGCGGCCATGGGGCGGGCAGCGGCGGACGGGCGGTGGCCGGTTCACTCGGCTTCGCGGGTCGGGTGGAGGGGATTTGAGGTCGGCCAGTGTCGGCGCAGCGCTGCCAATGTGGCGTGGATGGCAGGTCTGCGGTCGGCCTGGGAGCGCCAGACGGCTGAGAGCCTACGGGCGGGCGCGGGCCGCATCGGTACGACACGGACGGTGGGTGGCAGGGCGCCGCGGCCGAGCCGGGGAAGTATCGTGACGCCCAACCCCGCTGCCAGAAGCGAGACTTGGGATGCGTACTCCTCGATCTGGTAGGCGATGTCCGGTTCGACACCGAGGCCGGAGAAGGAACGCACCAGCCACTCGTGGCACATGGCCCCGGGGCCCTGCCCGATCCACCGTTCTTCGCGCAGGTCGTACGGGGTCACCACGTCCCGGTCGGCGAGCGGGTGCCCTGCGGGCAGGGCGACGTCGGCGATGTCCTCGCCCAGCTCGGCGACGGACAGCGAGGCGGGCAGCGTCAGCGGGGTGTTGTGCCAGTCGTGTACGACCGCGAGATCCGCCTCCCCCCGTACGACGAGGCTGATGGCGCGGTTGGGGTCGGACTCCACCAGCCGGCAGTCCAGGGCGTGGTGGCGCCTGGCGAGGCCGGCGAGCGCGGCGGTGGTGAAGCCTCGGCAGGCCGTGGGAAACGCGGCGAGCACCAGGCGCCCGGTGGGCTGGTCGCGCTGTTCCTCCAGGCGCGAGCGGGTCCGCTCCAGCACAGCCACGACCTCGTCCGTCGCCTCCGCGAGCAGCCAGGCCGCGGGCGTGAGTTCCACCTTGCCGCCCTGCCGGTCGAGCAGTTCGGAGCCGGTCTCGCGCTCCAGCTTGGCGATCTGCTGGGAGATGGCGGATGGCGTGTAGCCCAGAGCGGCGGCCGCACCCGTCACCGAGCCGTGGGTGGCCACGGCACGCAGAGCACGCAGGCGATTGAGGTCGAACATGAAGCGATGCTAATGCCCCACCTTCAGTAACTTTCGCTGGTCTTTACGGACGGCGGCTGTTGGGATGGAACTTCCCGCAGGAGCGCGTCCCCCAGGAGCCATTACATGAAGCCCGCACACGTCGCCTTGGCAGTGGTCGTCGCCGCCGTTTGGGGCGCGAATTTCGTGGTGATCGACGTGGGGCTGCGTGATTTTCCGCCACTTCTCTTCTCTGCGGTGCGTTTTCTCCTGGCCGCGCTGCCCGCGGTGTTCTTCGTCGGGCGGCCGAGAGTCGCCTGGCGCTGGGTGATTGCGGTGGGTATCACGCTCGGCATCATGAAATTCGGGATGCTGTTCATCGGTATGCATGTGGGGCTGCCCCCGGGACTGGCCTCTCTGGTGCTCCAGGGGCAGGCGGTGTTCACCGTGCTCTTCGCCGCGGCGCTGCTGAAGGAGCGTGCCCGGCGGGTGCAGATCGTCGGCATGGTCATTGCCTCGGCGGGCATCGTGCTGGCCGGGCTGGGCTCGACGGCCGGCACGCTTGCCGGATTTCTGCTGGTCGTGGGTGCGGCGGCGTGCTGGGGCCTGTCGAACATCGCGATGCGGAAGGCGGGCCCGCCGGATGCGTTCCGGTTCATGGTCTGGGTGAGCGCCGTGCCGCCCGTTCCGCTCGCGCTCCTCTCCGTGGCCGTCGAAGGCTGGGGCGCGGACCTGCGGGCGCTACAGCATCTGAACCTCAGCGGAGTAAGCGCTGCGCTCTATGTGGCATGGGGGGCAACGCTGTTCGGATTCGCCGCATGGGGATATCTCCTGCGAACCTATGACGCGCCCACCGTTGCCCCGTTCTCGTTGCTCGTCCCGGTATTCGGTCTGGCATCGGCCTGGATTTGCCAGGGTGAGCGCATGACCGCGCCGACGTTCTGCGCCACGGCTCTTGTCGTCGTCGGCATTGCGGTCGGAATGCTGCGCCGTAGGGAGAAGCCGATGTCGCCCGAAACGGAGCGCACTGCCGTAAAGGCTGCGGCCTCCGAGGTGCGCGACAAAACCAATGATTCGTCAAATCTTCGGGGGGCCGTCCCTTTCGAGGAGACGGGCTCCCGGGCCGGCTGACCCAGGTTTAATTCGTTCGTCATTGAAGCATCGGCCTTGCAAACTGGCAGGTCACGTGCGCGGGCAGGGCGCACGCAGTGACAGAGATTCCGGGAGGGCGCAATCGTGCGCCGACGGGGTGGGAGCAACGGCAGTGGAGGGTGGTGCCGGGGCCGCGAGCCGGGTGGATGGCCGGGCGGCTCGTCGGCGTACTGCTGTGCCTGTTCGCGGCGCTGGCGTACGCGGTGGGTGTGGTGCTCCAGAAGCCGACGTTGAAGCACGCCACCCCGATGCAGGTGACGACGTTCGGCGCGCTCGCCGGAGCGGTGACATGCCTGCCGTTCGCCGGTCAGTTGGTGTCGCAGGTGAGCCGGGCTCCCGTGTCGGCGACGTTGCAGATGGTGTACCTGGGAGTCTTCCCGACGGCCCTTGCGTTCACCACCTGGGCCTACGCGGTGTCCCGTACGACCGTTGGGCAGATGGGTGCCACCACGTACGCGGTACCGGTGCTCGTCGTCGTCATGTCGTGGCTGTTCCTCGGCGAGGTGCCGGGCCGGCTGACACTCCTCGGTGGCCTTCTCTGCCTGTCCGGGGTGGCGGTGTCGCGGATGCGGGGGAAGGCGCAGGCTCCGGTTCCGGAGGGGGTGCGAGAAGCGGGGCGGCCGCGCAGGCCGACGTGTCGGTGGACTCGGCACGGCAGGCGGTGTCCAACTCCGTTGATTCTGCGGGGTGTTCCCCTCGGGGAAGTTGCCTTGTGGAGCGGCAGCCGGTATCTGGGCTCGGGCCGGGGCGCAGCGGAGGTCCGGAGTGCGGTGTGCCGTACGATCCGGGCCGTTTTCGCAGGGGTGGCGTCGATACCGAATTTTTGCTGACTTGCTGACCTAATAGTGCCCTCTGGCCTGCAATGATGGCTTTCCTTATCTCTTCGGCTTCCATTGGCGCCGGTTTCACCACACGGGCAGCCTTGGTGGGCTGACCAGTGTTTTTGCAGGTCAGAAGGGGTTCCAAAGGAATCACCGGGGGTGCGGGTGCCGGTATCCTTCGCCATTCTGACAGGGTGCATGCTGACCTACTGCTGACCTACTGCTGAGTTACATGGGGCCTCGCCAGGTAATAAGTCACTGCGGGTCCGGCGTCTGATCTGCTCATCGCCGACGCCATGGTGTTCGTCAACGGCAGGCTGAAGGGATCGAGAATGTTCCGCAAGGTACTGGTCGCCAATCGTGGTGAGATCGCGATTCGCGCTTTCCGCGCCAGCTATGAGCTGGGTGCGAAAACCGTTGCCGTCTTCCCGCACGAGGACCGCAATTCACTGCACCGGCTGAAGGCCGACGAGGCACATGAGATCGGTGAGCCGGGACACCCGGTGCGTGCCTACCTCTCCGTGGAGGAGATCGTCCGGGCCGCGCGCGAGGCGGGAGCGGACGCGGTGTACCCGGGCTACGGGTTCCTGTCCGAGAACCCCGACCTGGCGCGGGCGTGCGAGGAGGCGGGCATCACGTTCGTCGGGCCGGACAAGGACACGCTCGAACTGACCGGGAACAAGGCCCGCGCGGTGGCCGCCGCGCGCGCGGCAGGCGTACCGGTGCTCGGATCCTCGGAGCCCTCCACGGACGTGGACGCATTGGTCCGTGCCGCCGAGGACGTCGGCTTTCCCGTATTCGTCAAGGCGGTCGCAGGCGGCGGAGGGCGCGGTATGCGCCGCGTCGAGGATCCCGGCATGCTGCGCGAGTCCATCGAGGCGGCGGCCCGTGAGGCCGCGTCCGCGTTCGGTGACTCCACCGTCTTCCTGGAGAAGGCCGTCGTCGACCCCCGCCACATCGAGGTGCAGATCCTCGCCGACGGGCAGGGCAACGTCATCCACCTCTTCGAGCGCGACTGCTCGGTGCAGCGCCGGCACCAGAAGGTGATCGAACTCGCGCCCGCGCCGAACCTCGATCCGGAGCTGCGTGAGCGGATCTGCGCCGACGCCGTGCGGTTCGCCCAGCAGATCGGCTACCGCAACGCGGGCACCGTGGAGTTCCTGCTCGACCGCGACGGGAACCACGTCTTCATCGAGATGAACCCGCGCATCCAGGTCGAGCACACGGTGACCGAGGAGGTCACCGACGTCGACCTCGTGCAGGCCCAGCTGCGTATCGCCGCAGGTGAGACGCTGCCCGAGCTCGGCCTCACGCAGGACACGGTCACCCTGCACGGTGCCGCGCTGCAATGCCGTATCACCACCGAGGACCCCGCCAACGGATTCCGCCCGGACACCGGCAGGATCAGCGCCTACCGTTCGCCGGGCGGCTCGGGGATCCGTCTGGACGGCGGCACCACGCACGCCGGTACGGAGATCAGCGCGCATTTCGATTCGATGCTGGTCAAACTCAGCTGCCGGGGCCGGGACTTCGATACCGCGATCGGCCGGGCCCGGCGCGCCGTGGCCGAGTTCCGCATCCGCGGCGTGGCCACGAACATCCCGTTCCTGCAAGCCGTGCTGGACGACCCGGACTTCCGGGCCGGGCGGGTCACCACGTCGTTCATCGAAGAGCGCCCGCACCTGCTCACCGCGCGCCACTCCGCCGACCGCGGCACCAAGCTGCTCACCTACCTCGCGGACGTGACGGTGAACAAGCCGCACGGCGCACGGCCCGAGCTGATCGACCCGGTCACCAAACTGCCGCCCGTGCCCGCCATCGAACCGCCGGCCGGCTCCCGGCAGCGGCTCGCCGAGCTCGGCCCGGAACAGTTCGCCCGGTGGCTGCGCGAGTCGCCGGCCATCGGCGTCACCGACACCACCTTCCGGGACGCCCACCAGTCACTGCTCGCCACCCGGGTCCGTACCAAGGACATGCTCGCCGTCGCCCCGGCGGTGGCGCGGACGATGCCGCAGCTGCTGTCGCTGGAGTGCTGGGGCGGCGCCACATACGACGTCGCGCTCCGCTTCCTCGCCGAGGACCCCTGGGAGCGGCTGGCCGCGCTCCGCGAGGCCGTACCGAACATCTGCCTTCAGATGCTGCTGCGCGGCCGCAACACCGTGGGCTACACGCCGTACCCGACCGAGGTGACCGACGCCTTCGTGCAGGAGGCCGCGGCCACCGGTGTCGACATCTTCCGGATCTTCGACGCGCTCAACGACGTCGGGCAGATGCGGCCCGCCATCGACGCCGTACGCGAGACCGGAACGGCCGTTGCCGAGGTCGCCCTGTGCTACACCTCCGACCTGTCGGACCCGTCCGAGCGGCTGTACACCCTGGACTACTACCTCCGCCTGGCCGAGCAGATCGTGGCGGCCGGGGCCCACGTCCTGGCCATCAAGGACATGGCGGGGCTGCTCAGGGCGCCGGCCGCCGAGACGCTCGTCTCCGCGCTGCGCCGCGAGTTCGACCTGCCGGTGCACCTGCACACCCATGACACCGCGGGCGGTCAGCTGGCCACCTATCTCGCCGCGATCCGGGCCGGCGCGGATGCCGTGGACGGCGCCGTGGCGTCCATGGCCGGCACCACCTCACAGCCGTCGCTGTCGGCGATCGTGGCCGCGACCGACCACTCCGAACGGCCCACCGGGCTGGATCTGAAGGCGGTCGGGGACCTGGAGCCGTACTGGGAGAGCGTCCGCAGGATCTACGCGCCGTTCGAGGCGGGCCTGGCCTCGCCGACCGGCCGCGTGTACCACCACGAGATCCCCGGCGGGCAGCTTTCCAACCTGCGTACGCAGGCAGTCGCGCTCGGCCTGGGCGACCGCTTCGAGGAGATCGAGGCGATGTACGCCGCCGCCGACCGGATTCTCGGCCGTCTGGTGAAGGTGACCCCCTCCTCCAAGGTGGTCGGGGACCTCGCGCTGCACCTGGTGGGCGCCGGGGTGAAGCCGGCGGACTTCGAGGCGACGCCGAACGAGTTCGACATCCCCGATTCCGTCATCGGTTTCCTGCGCGGCGAGCTGGGCAACCCGCCCGGCGGGTGGCCGGAGCCGTTCCGCGCCAAGGCGCTGGAGGGCCGCGCCGAACCCCGGCCCGTGCAGGAACTGACCGTGGAGGACCGTTCGGGACTGGAGAAGGACCGGCGCGCGACGCTCAACCGGCTGCTGTTCCCCGGGCCGGCACGCGACTTCGAGACGCACCGCCAGGCCTACGGCGACACCAGCGTGCTGGAGAGCAAGGACTTCTTCTACGGGCTGCGTTCCGGAACGGAGTACGCCGTCGACCTGGAGCCGGGCGTACGGCTCCTGATCGAGCTGGAGGCCGTCGGTGAGGCCGACGAACGCGGTCTGCGCACCGTGGTGTCCACCCTGAACGGCCAGCTGCGGCCGATCCAGGTACGCGACACCGCGGCGGCCGCCGACGTACCGGTGACGGAGAAGGCCGACCGGGGCAACCCCGGCCATGTCGCGGCCCCCTTCGCCGGCGTGGTGACGCTCGCGGTGGCCGAGGGCGACGAGGTGGAGGCCGGCACCACGGTGGCCACCATCGAGGCGATGAAGATGGAAGCGGCGATCACCGCGCCGAAGGCCGGGCGGGTGGCCAGGCTGGCCATCAACCAGATCCAGCAGGTGGAGGGAGGCGATCTCCTCGTCGACATCGGGTGAATCGGCTCTCGCCGCGGGCGTCGCCCGGCCGAGACGACGTGCTTCCCTGCGGGATTCCGATGAGGCGTCGCGACGGCGGGTCTGATGCGTGAGGCGGACCTCCACCGAGTAGTGAGGCGCGTTCGCCTCATCAGGCCCGGGTTCGAGGCCGCAGGGGAACAAAGCAGGCTGCCGTGGCGGGCCGGGAGGTCCGCCACGGCGCATGGCGCGGGTCGGGGTGCCTGGCCCGCCCGCAGCCCTTCAGCCCGCAGCCCATCAGCCGGAGACGGCGCGGGGCTTCTTCCGGGGGATGCAGAAGAGCGCGAGGGCGGCGGCCGTCAGGTACGCGGCCGCGCCGATGGCCATGCTGGTCCGCAGTCCGGTGGTGAAGCCGGCTGTGGCGGCGGCGAGCAGTGAGCCTCCCAGCGCGACGCCTGCGGCGCTGCCGACCTGGCGGGTGGTGTTGAAGAGGGCGGAGGCGGTGCCGGAGTGCGTGTCGGGGGCGGCTGACATCACGGTGGCGGTCGAGCCGGTGAGGGCGAAGGACGTGCCGAAGCCCGCCGCCGTCATCGGTCCCACGAGCAGGACGTAGTCCGGATGCGGTCCGGCGGCGGCCCAGCCGGCCAGACCGGCCGCTCCCAGGAGCATGCCGGTGACCACCAGCGGGCGGTGTCCGGTGCGGCTGGCCAGTCGTCCGGACAGGACGGAGGCGAACATCGTCATGGCCACCGCCGGGAAGAGGGCGATCCCGGTGCGCAGCGCGCTCAGGCCGCGCTGGTGCTGGAAGTACAGGCTGGCGGTGAAGATCATGCCGTAGAAGGCGAAGTTGAACAGCAGGCCGATGGCCGCTCCGCCGCTCATCGCGCGGGAACGCAGCAGCCGCAACGGCAGTACGGGAGTGCGGGCCAGCCGCTCGCGCAGGACGAATGCGGCGGCTGTCAGCAGGCACAGGCCGGCCCCGGTGAGGATCAGCGGGTCCGTCCAGCCCCGTCGTCCGGCCTCGTTGAGGACGGCGACGAGCAGGGCGACCGTGGCGATGAGCGCGCACTGGGCAGGCCAGTCCACGGGGCGGTCCGGGCGCCGGGCCGAGGCGCGCACATGGCGCAGTGTCAGCCACAGGCAGGCGCATCCGACGGGCAGGTTGATGAAGAACACCCAGCGCCAGCCCACGGTGGTGACCAGAAGGCCGCCGAGGAGGGGGCCGGCGGAGGCGGCGATGCCTGCCATGGAGCCCCAGAGACCGAAGGCCCGGGAGCGCTCGCCGGGTGAGGGGTAAGCCTGTTGGAGAAGGGCGAGGGAGCCGGGCACGATCAGTGCCGCGCCGAGTCCTTCCACCAGCCGGGCGGCGATCAGGGCCTCGGCGCTCCGGGCCAGACCGCAGCCGGCCGAGGCGAGGGTGAACACCACCACCCCGGTGCAGAAGATCCGGCGGTTGCCCAGCCGGTCCCCGAGCGCGCCGCCGGTGAGCAGCAGACCGGCGAAGACCAGGGTGTAGCCGTCCGTGATCCACTGGATCCCGGTGAGGGAGGCGGACAGTTCGCGTCCCACCACCGGAACGGCGACGTTGATGACGGTCACGTCCAGGATGACCATGAAGTAGCCCGCGCAGACCGCGAGAAGCGGGGCCCGCGACCCGCTCGGGGCCGCGGGGCCGTCCGGTCGACCGGCCCGGGGGCTACCAGCACGCACCATGGCGACACGGTAATCCTGGGACGAACGGCTCCCGCGACTTGACCGGTCCGGCGGCGTGCCGGGCTCTCACGTGGCAGCGCTCGTCAACGGTGCGAGGCGGGAGGCCGGTTCCGGCCGATTCCGGACCGCCGCTGAGGTGGTCCGAACGACATGGCCTGGCCGTCGAGGTCCGGGCTGAGGCGGTGGGCCGTCAGCGCCCGACGGGGAAGCGGCGCAGGGCATCCTGGCCCTCGGGGCCGGGACCCGACTTTTCGACCACGTACGCCACCGCCCGAAGGCGCCCCGCACCGCCCGCCCCGGCTGGCGCGCCCCCATGCCGTCCCCGTCGCGGAACCGGGGTGCGTGCTGCCCTCGCCGGCCGGCGTCGAGGACTTCTGGGCCGGCATCCGCCGCCGTGGCACCCCGCTCATCGCCCCCGACCCCGAGGGCAGCACCGAGTACGCGGTCGTGACGTACCTGTGGCGCGGCGCCCCCGGCACCCGTGCTGTCCAGGTCCTGCCCACCAAACTCGGCGACCCGCTGGCCCCGGAGGGCAACCTCATGACGCGGGGCCCCCGGTACCGACGTCTGGCACTGGTCGGTCCGTCTGCGCCGCGACTGGCACGGCACCTACGACTTCCACGTCGACGAAGGGGACGGCCCGGAGCCGGGCGGCCCCGAGTACTGGCGGTGGCTGCGCACCCAGCGCGCGCCGACCCGTACAACGTCCTTGCCCTGCCCCGACGTTGGGGCGGTGACCCGGTCCCGTACGCCGCACTTCCCGGTGCCCCGGACGCGGTCGACTGGGAGCCGAGGCGCAGGTCGCACGCGGCACGGTGAGCGAGCACGAGGTGGCCGGCGAGCACCTCGGCACGGGACGCCGTGTCTGGCTGTACCAACCGCCCCATGCGGCGCGGGCGACGGAGAAGCTGCCCGTGCTCGTGCTGCTGGACGGTGAGCACTGGCAGCCAACGTCCTTGCCCAGTCGGGCTCGTTCTGGTGGCCCGAAGGGCCTGAAGCGGAGTGGCTGACCGGCCGGCTGGCGGCCGCGCCCCGGCTGCCCGTACGTTTCTGGCTCTCCTTCGGGGAGCAGGAGTGGGTGGTCCTCCCCGCTGCCCGTCGGCTCCGCGACACCCTCGCCGCCGCCGGCTACGAGGACGCCGTCTGCCGCGGGTTCAACGGGGGACACGACGACCTGTGCTGGCGCACCGAACTGGCCGACGGACTGGTGGACCTGCTGTCACGGGGCTGACCGTCCCTTTCACCGGACGGTTCCTTCTCGCGCACCGCGCCGCAGGCCGCCGCATGGCCCGGCGCGACCCCGGACGTCGGTGAGTTCCCAGCCCGCGCCCCCGGCCGGTAGCGGGCCCGTGCCCAGCCGCAGGGTGCGCAGGGAGGTACCGGAGATGCCCGCGAGCCCGCCCGAACGGGAGAGGGAGAAGTGCAGTTCCTCGCCGCTCGGGCCGGCCACGGCGGGGCGGCCGTGCGGGCAGGTACCCGTACCCACTGAGCCCGACCCGGACGGCCTGGCCAGGGCGGTGGCGGACGGACTCGGCGTGCCGCGAGGAAAGGTGACGGCCGAGGATCTGCCCGACGGCGACCAAACGGTGGGCTGAGCCGGCCCGGCCGCGAACGAGGCGGGCGCGGAGCAGCCTCAGTTCTGCTCCGCGCCCGTCCGGCGGCAACCGGGGCCCTCAACCCCGGCGGCGTACCGGGACCCCTCAGTCCCGGTCGTATGTGTGGAACCCCCGGCCCGTCTTGCGGCCGAGCAGCCCCGCCTCCACCATCCGCAGGAGCAGCGCCGGCGGTGCGTAGAGGGGTTCCTTGAATTCGGCGTAGAGGGATTGTGCGATGGAGGCCACGGTGTCCAGGCCGATCAGGTCGGCGAGTTTGAGTGGCCCCATGGGGTGGGCGCAGCCCAGTTCCATGCCGGCATCGACGTCGGCGGCGGTGGCGAAGCCGGACTCGGTCATCCGGACCGCCGAGAGCAGGTAGGGGATGAGCAGCGCGTTGACGACGAAGCCGGCCCGGTCCTGGGACCGTACGACTGTCTTCGCGAGGGTGCCGGTGGCGAATGCCTCGACGCAGGCGACGGCTGCCGGGGCGGTGTGCAGGGAGGCGACTCCCGCGTGCTGCACGAGGAGCCGGGCGTAGGCGTCCGGGGTGAAGAAGGCGGGCAACTCCCTGGCGAGCGCATCCGTTCGAAGAGTGCCCGGACCTCGTCGGCCCGTGCCCAGGGGTACTCGGCTCCCAGGGCGGCGATCTCGTCGTCGAGCAGAGCGAGCACCGTGTCCCGGTCGACGGCGCCGTGCCGCAGCCACTGCCAGATCTGCGCGCGGGCGATCTCGGCGGCCGCCGCGTCCTCCATCAGCCCTTCCAGCGCCACGGCGCCGGTGCCGCGCAGCCAGGCGTCGAAGTAGCGCAGCGCGACGGAGATGTTGGCGCGCACGCCGTCCTCGGCCTCGCGCTCCTTGTCGAGACGCACCTTGGCGAGCGCCGCCCCGTCGGCCTGCGCGTCGTGGCCTGGCACGTGGGCGGCCATGCCACCGATGGCGTGCGCGCCGCGCTTGTGACAGGTGCGCACGAGGAGTTCGGTGTAGGCGCGCAGGAAGGGCGCCGTCATGGTGACCTTTGTCCGGTCGGGGAGGGAGAAGTCGGGGCGGTGCGCGAAGATCTTGATCAGGCTGAAGAGATAGTCCCAGCGGCCCGCGTTGAGCCCGGCACTGTGTTCGCGCAGCTCGTAGAGGATCTCCTCCATTTCGAAGGCCGCGGTGACCGTCTCGATCAGGACGGTGGCGCGGATGGTGCCCCGCGGGATGCCGAGCAGATCCTGGGCGAAGACGAACACGTCGTTCCACAGGCGGGCGTCGTAGGCGTTCTCGAGCTTGGGGAGGTAGAAGTACGGGCCGGATCCGGCGTCGATCTGCCGCTGCGCGCGTGGACCGCCCGCGCCGTCACCCGCCACCGCGGCGGCTGGGGCGAGCCCGGCAAGACCTTCGCCATCGGCCTCGGCTGCGAGATCCGCCACGCCTCCCGGCTGGTCTACCCCGACGGCCTCGACCTCGACAGCACCGCCGCCGACACGCCCATCGGCATGGGCTGACGCATCTGCGAGCGCCTCGACTGCCCCCAGCGTGCCGTACCGCCGCTGGGACAGCCGCCGGCCATCAATGAGAACAGCAGCACCTTCGTGCCCTATCCCGTGGCGGACAGACCGGCCTGAGCCGCCGGCTCCTGGACTCGGGCGGCTCCCGGCCTCAGCCTTCCGCCGCGGACAGCCGGGTCGCCTCACCCGGCAGCACGGGGTCGCCCGCCTCGACGGAGTGCAGGACATGGGCCAGGACCTCCGCGCCCCGCACCACCCGGGGGCCCGGCCGGTTGAAGTAGGCGGGCCCGTCCAGGACCCAGACGGCGTCGTTGCGCACGGCGGGCAGCTCGTCCCAGCCCGGCAGTTCGGTGAGCAGACCGCGCTCCCGCAGTGTCCGGTCGGGGCTGAAGCCGCAGGGCAGTACGAGGAGGACGTCGGGGCGCGCGGCGCGTACCGCGGCCCACTCCATCGGCTTGGTGTGCTCGCCCGGCGCCGCGAGCAGCGGCGTGCCGCCTGCGCAGGTGACCTGCTCCGGCACCCAGTGCCCCGCGGGCCAGAGCGGGTCGAGCCACTCGATGGCCACCACGCGCGGCCGCGGCCGTCCGGCGGCCAGCCGCTCCACCTCCGCCAGACGTGCGCGCAACTGCTCCCGCCGCCGCTCGGCGCGTTCGCGTACGCCCAGCAGTGCGCCCACCGTGACCAGGCAGTCCAGCACATCGTCCAGGGTCCGTGGCTCCACGCTCAGCACCTTGGTGTCGGCGTCCAGGATCCGAACGGCTTCGGAGACGCTGCGGTACGACACCGCGCACACGTCGCACAGGTCCTGGGTGAGAACCACGTCCGGAGCGAGGGCGGCGAGGGCCTGAGTGTCGAGGGTGTAGAGCGAGGAGCCTGCGTGCGAGGCGCCCCCCACTGCGTCGGAGATCTCCCGGCTGCTCAGCGTGTCCGCGGAGAATTCGGCAGCCGTGACGACGGGCACCCCGGCGACTGCCTCCGGCGGCCAGTCGCATTCGTGGGTGCGGCCCACCAGATCGGCGGTCAGACCGAGCTCGGCCACGATGTCGGTGGCCGCGGGGAGCAGCGAGACGATGCGCATGCTCCGAGCCTAGGACGGCCTCTGCCTTTGGGTAGAGACGGATCGTCCGCAAGGCGCAGGGAAACCCATTGCAAAGCCCCCGATAATCGACGTCATGTCGTCCAGCGCTCCACCGGTCAGTGAGAACCGCCCGTCCCGCAATCCCTTCGCGGGGCCGGGGGAGCAGGGGCGGCAGCTGTGGCGGGCGGCGGGCGAGGTGGTCCTGGCCGGGGCGCTGGTGCTGCTCACGTACCAGGGCGAGTCGTGGATCGAGGCGAGGCTGACGGGCGGGGCGCCGGCCCTGGCGTTCGTCGGCGTTGTGCTGGTGCTGGTGCGGCGCCGGTTCCCGGTGGCCGGCGTGCTCGGGCTGGCCGCGCTGATGGGGGTGGTGCCCACGGTGGCGCTGCTGACCGCGGTGGCCGCCTACACGGCGGCCCGGCAGCTGGAGACGCCGCGACGGCGTGCCGGGCTGCTGCTCGGGGCGGCTGCCTCGGCGATGGCGGTCTGTGCGGTGTCCGCGCCCCATCTGGAGCTGGGCAGCTGGCTGTTCGGGCTGGCGCTGAGTGCGGTGCTCGCCGTCACCACGGTCGTCGTGCCGGGGCTGGTCGGCATCGCCGCGGGGCAGCAGGACCGGCTGCTGCGGGCGTTGCGGGAGCGGACGGCCGCTGCCGAGGAGGCGCAGCGGCTCGCGGACAGCGAGTCCCGTGTACGGGAGCGGTCGCGTATCGCAGCGGAGATGCACGATCTGGTCGGGCACCGGCTGAGCCTGGTCTCCCTGCACGCGGGCGGGCTGGAGATGGCGCTGCTCAAGAAGGCGCCCGGCCTGTGCGACGAGGCCGCCGTGGTGGGCCGTGCCGCTCGTGATGCGATGCAGGAGCTGAGGGAGGTGCTGGGGGTCCTGGGCCCGTTGGCGAGGGATACCGGCACCGATGCGCTGACCGACGCGACGGGTACGCGCGCGGACATCGAGGCGCTGGTCGAGGAGTCGCGCGGGGTCGGTATTCCCGTCGAGTTCTGCTGGGAGGGGCAGGATCTCGACGCGCGGCCGGCCCGGGTGCGGCGGGCGGTGCACCGGGTGGTGCGTGAGTCGCTCACCAACGTGCACCGGTATGCGACCGGGGCCCATGTGACCGTCGTTGTCCGCCATATCGACGAGCGGGTGGAGGTGCGGGTACGCAACGGAGTGCCGCCCGTACCGCCCGCCGCCGCGACCGGGCTCGGCTCCGGGCGCGGGCTGCCCGGGCTGCGGGAGCGCGTGGCGCTGCTCGGCGGCGGCCTGGAGGCACACCGGACGCCGGGGGGCGGCTTCGCCGTGACGGCCGGGCTCCCCGCCGACCCCGGGCCCGGCGCGGAGACGGCGGAGGCGGCACCGTACGACGACGGGCCGGCCGCCGTCGACGAGCCGGGCAGCGGGCTCTCCGCCGTCCAGCGGCGCCTCGCCGGCGTCGTCACCGGGCTGCTCGGCCTGGCGGGGGTGGGCGTGATGATGCTGTTCGGGGTCTTGCTGGTGGCCCGTTCACGATATGACCTGGCGTATCAGAGCCCCGAAAAACCCCGGGTGGGGATGACGAAGGAGCAGGTGCAACGCGCCGTGGCATCGGACGACAACGTGGCGCGCGCGGCCGCCGCAGGGCGCGAGCCACCGCGGCCGGGTTCCGCCACGGAGTGCCTGTACCCCTACACGGACCGGTCCGAGGGCGGGCGGCTGGAGATCGTCCGATACTGCTTCCGGTCGGACACGCTGATCGCGATTGACCGTTTCACGGTCCCTATAGTGACCGAAAAGGCGACTGAACCGCCCCATGGGAGTAGGAAGCATGACTGACCAGGCCAACTCCGTGGGCCCCGGGGCGGGTTCCACGATTCGGGTGCTGCTCGCCGACGACGAGGAGATGATCCGGCACGGCCTCCGGCTGATTCTCCGGCACGCCGACGGCGTCGAGGTGGTGGGCGAGGCGGCAAACGGCGCCGACGCCTTCCGGCTCGCCGCCGAGCACCGGCCCGATGTGGTGCTCCTCGACATCCGTATGCCCGTACTCGACGGGCTCGCGGCCATCGAACCGCTGGTCGCCCTCACCCCCGCACCGAAGGTGGTCATGCTCACCACCTTCGGCGACGAGGAGAACGTCACCAGGGCCCTGCGGGAAGGTGCCACCGGCTTCCTGCTCAAGGACGAGGGGCCACAGGAGCTGATCAGCGCGGTACGGGCCGCGGCCGTGGGGGACGCCGTGCTCTCACCCGGCGTCACCGGGACCGTCATCCGGCGGATGCTGAGCGGCGGCTGGGCCGGCGCCGGGCCCGCGGCCCCGGACAGCAGGGTGGCGGGGCTGACCGGCCGGGAGCGGGAGGTGCTGGTCACCCTGGGGGAGGGGCTGTCGAACGTGGAGATCGGCAGTCGGCTCGGCATCGGCGTAGGGACGGTCAAGAGCCATGTCCGTTCGATCCTGGAGAAGACGGGATCCAGCAGCCGGGTGCAGGCGGGGCTGCTGGCGCACCAGGCCGGGCTGATGGGCTGAGCGCCTCCAGGGGGCATCGGCTCTCCGGGCAGGCAGGGCTGTCGGCTCTCTCTTCGGGCAGAGGAGCCGTGGTCCGTGAGGACGACACGACTGCGGCGGGTCTGCCCTTGGGCAGGCGGCGCATTCCCGACCTGAGGGCGACGGATCCGGGGGTGCCTCGCGGCCACGATGGTCGGGAGTTCCGCACCCCTACCAGGAGTACCCATGCCGCACCCTGCCACTGCTACCACCCGCCTCGGCGCCTCTTCTGGTGTCGCCGCCCGCGCGACGGGACTGACCAAGGTCTACGGCGAGGGCGAGACCCGCGTCGTCGCCCTCGACTCGGTGACCGTCGAGTTCGGACGCGGCCGGTTCACCGCGATCATGGGGCCGTCCGGCTCCGGCAAGTCGACGCTGATGCACTGCATGGCCGGGCTCGACACCATCTCCCAGGGATCGGCCCGGATCGGGGACACCGAGCTGTCCCGTCTGGGAGACCGTCAGCTCACCAGGCTCCGCAGGGAGAAGATCGGCTTCGTCTTCCAGGCGTTCAACCTGCTGCCCACGCTGAACGCAGTCGAGAACATCACGCTGCCGATGGATATCGCCGGCCGCAAGCCCGACCAGGAATGGCTGGAGTTGATCGTGGGGACCGTCGGGCTCTCCGGGCGGCTGCGGCACCGCCCCTCGCAGCTCTCCGGCGGTCAGCAGCAGCGCGTCGCCGTGGCCCGCGCGCTGGCCGGGCGTCCGGAAATCATCTTCGCGGACGAGCCGACCGGCAATCTCGACTCCCGTTCCGGTGCGGAGGTCCTGGGCTTTCTGCGGGACTCCGTACGCGAGTTGGGGCAGACGGTCGTGATGGTCACCCATGACCCGGTGGCAGCCTCCTACGCGGACCGGGTGGTCTTCCTCGCCGACGGACGGCTCACCGACGATCTGCCCGCCCCCACCCCTGAGGCCGTGCTCGACCGCATGCGGCTCTTCGACACCAAGGGACGCACGAGCTGACGGGGCTCTCTCGCACGGTCCCTTCCCGTAAGGCCCCATCCGCCACCGCATACCTCCAGGACTGACACACCACCATGCTGCGTACCGCCCTGCGCAACCTCCTTGCGCACAAAGCCCGATTGATCATGACCGCACTCGCGGTCCTGCTCGGTGTCGCTTTCGTCTCCGGCACCCTCGTCTTCGCCGACACCACGGCGACCGCCTTCCGCAACGCCTCCGCCAAGAGCCTCAAGGGCGTGGCCGTCTCGGTGCGAGCGGAGGAGGACCCCGCCACCCCGGCAGGCGGAGAAGAAGGTCAACGGACCACCGCCCTGGACGCCGCGCTGGCACGGAAGATCCGCGCGCTGCCCGGCGTCGCCTCGGTGCGCCCCACTGTCAACGGCGAGGTCACCTTGGCCGGCAAGAGCGGCAGTCCGGTCAACGTCGGCAACAACTCGCAGAACCTGGCCACCAACTACCTGCGGGGCAAGGACGGCAAGGACAGCCGCTTCCCGCTGAAGGAAGGCCGCGGCCCGGCTGCCGAGGGCGAGCTGGCGCTGGACGCCAAGACCGCGGAGAAGGCCGGCTACCGGATCGGCGACACGGTCCGCTTCGCCACCGACGGGCCGGCCCTGACCAAGAAGCTGGTCGGCATGGTCACCACAGACGACCCACAGGTCACCGCCGGCGGCACCCTTACGCTCTTCGACACCAAGGCCGCACAGAAGCTGTTCCTCCGTCCCGGCCAGTTCGACGAGATCGCGGTCGCGGCCCAGGACGGTACCGACGAGCGCGCGCTGACCGAGCAGGTGCGGGCGCTGCTTCCCGGCAAGGGCGTCGGCGCCACCAGCGGCGCGGACCTGGCCGCCGAGCAGTCCGCACAGATCGCCGAGAACACCCAGTCCCTCACCAAGACACTGCTGGTCTTCGCCGGAATCGCGCTGTTCGTCGGCGTGTTCCTCATTGCCAACACCTTCACCATGCTCATCGCCCAGCGCAGCCGCGAGATCGCGCTGATGCGGGCCGTGGGAGCCTCGCGCCGCCAGGTCGTCCGCTCCGTCCTCATCGAGGCCGCGCTGCTCGGTCTCGTGGCCTCCGCCGCCGGATTCGCGCTCGGCCTCGGCATCGCCACCGCCATGCGCCCGCTGCTCAACACGACCGGTGCCGGACTGCCCGACGGACCGCTGGTCATCACGCCCGCGGCCCCGGTGTCGTCACTCGCGGTCGGCGTCGTCGTCACCGTCCTGGCCGCCTGGCTGCCGTCCCGCAAGGCCGCGAAGATCGCGCCCGTAGCGGCGCTCAGCAGCGTCGACCAGGCCCCGCCTGCCCGCGCCCTGATGGTCCGCAACCTGCTCGGCACCCTGCTCACCGGGGCCGGGGCGCTGGTGATGCTCTACGTCTCCACGCTCAAGACCACCGCCGAGTCCCACCTCATGACCGCGATGCTCGGGGGCGTACTGACCCTCGTCGGCGTGATGGTGCTGGCCCCGCTGTTGTCCAGGCCGCTGATCACCCTGACGGGCAAGGTCACCACCCGCTGGTTCGGCGTCAGCGGCAAGCTGGCCAAGGAGAACGCACTGCGCAACCCGCGCCGCACCGCCGCCACCGCATCGGCCCTGATGATCGGGCTCGCCCTGATCACCGGTCTGACCGTCGGCGGGCAGTCCGCCCAGCGCGCCATGGACAGGGAAGCCACCCAGGGCCTGGCCGCCGACTACAAGGTCACCAACAGCACCGCCCGCGGTCTCGACACGGACGCGGCCGGCAAGATCGCCCGGGTGCCCGGGGTCGCCGCGGCCGCCCCCGTCACCTCGGCGGGTCTCGACACCCAGGGCCGGTTCGGCGTGATCACCGGCACGGATCCGAAGGTGTTCGGCAAGGCCGCGCAACTCGACTTCCAGGCCGGCTCGCTGCACGACATCGGCCCCGGGAGGATGGCGGTCTCCGACGAGTTCGCCGAGCAGGCCAGGCTCCACGTCGGCGGCACCATCGACGCCGAGATGGCCACCGGCACGGACAGCGGCAAGGCCCGGAAGAAGTTGACGGTCGTCGGCATCTACGCCAAGAACCGCGCCGCCCACGACGCGCTGGGCACGCTCACCGACGTGCTTCCGTACTCCACCAGCGCCAAGGAGCTCGAAAGCGTACTGGTCAAGGCCGAGACCGGCCAGGCTCCGGGCCTCGAGCGGAAGATCCGCGCCGCGCTCGGCGACAGCCCGCTGCTGAAGGTCCGAAGCCAGGAGCAGCTCATCAAGGAGAACAACGGGCCCATCACCACGATCCTCAACATGATGTACGGGCTGCTCGGCATGGCCGTCATCATCGCGATCCTCGGCGTCGTCAACACCTTGGCCATGTCGGTCTTCGAGCGCACCCGCGAGATCGGGATGCTGCGGGCCATCGGCCTCGACCGCTCCGGGGTCAGGCAGATGGTCCGGCTGGAGTCGGTGGTGATCTCACTGTTCGGCGCGGTGCTCGGGATCGGCACGGGCATCTTCCTGGCCTGGGCCGGAGGCAGCCTGACGACGACGTCGATGCCGATGTACGAGACGGTCCTGCCGTGGGGGAGCCTGGGCATCTTCCTGGCGCTGGCACTGGTGATCGGAGTCCTGGCCGCGATCTGGCCGGCCCACCGGGCGGCCCGCCTGAACATGCTGCACGCGATTCAGTCGGCCTGAGCCGGGCCGGAGCTGTCCGAACCCGCCCGTCCGTGCCCGACTTGCCCTGCGCGCGGCCTTGCTGTCGGTGTCCGAGCCCTCAACTGGTCTGCTCACAGCTTCGGACCCTGCCCTGCCGTACCGCCGATGCTCCGCCGACCTGCCGCTGATACCTGCTGTCACGCCCCGGGCCTGGGGTGTCTCCTCGGTCCCGGTGGAGATAGCCCCACCCCCGACTGGGGGGTGGGGCGCATGGCCGCCGTCCCTGCCGACAGGAAGTCTTGGGGCATGAGACAACACAGGTCGGCCCTCGCCGCATTACTCCTTTCGCTCGGCACGGTGGTCGCCGCCGCGCCCCCGTCCTCGGCGCAGTCGCCCGTGCCCGCCCTGGAACGCGACGCACACCCGCTGCGCACCACCGAGCCCCAGGGGGACCTGGACGACCTGCGCCCGGTCGGCCGGATGGTGCAGGACGCCCGGGTGGTGGGGCTGGGCGAGGCCACTCACAGTTCCCATGAATTCTTCGCCATGAAGCACCGGGTCTTCCGCTACCTCGTCGAGAAGAAGGGCTTTCGCAGCTTCGCCCTGGAGGGAAGCTGGAGCACCGGACTACGGCTCAACGACTATGTGCTGCACGGCAAGGGCGATCCACGGCGGATCATGCGCGAGGAGTTCCAGAACAGCTACTCCTGGTGGAACAACACCGATTACCTGAACCTGCTGACGTGGATGCGAAGTTACAACTGCCGGCATCCGCACGATCCGGTGCAGTTCATGGGCGACGACTACGGGTACGCCGGTCCGGAACTCTATGACAGGGTGACCGGCTATGTGGCCAAGGCCCACCCGGCGTTGCTGCCCCGCTTTGCCGAGCTCTACCGCGGCCTGCGGCCCACGACCACCGTCGACGCCCATATGAAGGGGTATCTGCAACGGCCGCTGGCCGAACGGAAGGCGATAGCCGGCCGGACCGGGCGCGCGCTGGAGCTGCTCAAGCAGCAGCCGCCCGGCGGGGGGACCGAGAGGAAGGCGCACGCCTGGGCCGTACAGCACGCCACCGCCATCGACCAGACGGCCAGGGGATACGCCTTTGCCTTTGACGACCCGCGGCAGGTCGCGGAAGGCATGCGCTACCGAGATGCGGTCATGGCGGACAACGTGGCCTGGTGGCAGAAGCACACCGGGGACAAGACCGTGCTGTCGGCTCATGATGCGCATGTCGCACTGGAGACCAGTGACCCGACGCACTACCCCAAGGTGCAAGGGAGCTTTCTGCGCGACAAGTTGGGCAAGAGCTATGTGAGCATCGGCACCACCTTCGACCGGGGGTCGTTCAATGCCACCGGAGCCGACGGACAGGTGCGGGCGTACACCCTGGGTCCCGCGAAACCCGGCAGCAATGAGTACACCCTGGACCGGGTACGCCACCGCGACTACATCCTGGACCTGCGAAGCACCCCGCCCGCGGCCCGCGCCTGGCTGGCCACGGCCCGTGCCACCAGGAGCATCGGCACGGAGTATCCCGGCCCCGGCGTGGAGTACCGGATCGCGCTCGCGCGGTCGCACGACATCGTCGTCCATCTGCACCAGGTCGGTGCCGCCCGGCTGCTGGCCGCCCCCTCACCCGTCGGGAAGTGAGCCGTCGGCATCCTCTACGGCGGACCGGGCGCGGGCGGAGAGCAGGGCGAGGGGACGATGATGTGGGGATGACCGCAGGCTCACGCGCCCATTCATTCAACGCGGCGGCTGACCAGTACGCCGCCGGCCGACCTTCATATCCCCCCGCGCTCTTCGCTCTCATCGAACGGTTCATGAGCCGTCCCCTGGCGGGTGCCCGCGTCGCCGATGTCGGCGCGGGCACCGGCATCGCCACCGCGCTGCTGCGTGAGCGAGGGGCCGACGTGATCGGCGTTGAGCCGGGCGACGCCATGGCCGCCCAGTTCCACACCATGCTCCCGGACGTGCCGATCGTCAGAGGCGACGGCAACGCCCTCCCCCTCGCGGATGCTTCCCACGACCTCATCACCTACGCGCAGTCCTGGCAGTGGACCGACACCGCCCGCTCCGTCCCGGAGGTACTGCGGGTCCTGCTTCCTGGCGGTGCGCTGGCGATCTGGTGGAACACCACCGCCTTCGACGTGCCTTGGATCAGTGCGCAGCATGAGCGGATCGCGCTCCACTGCGGAGTGGGAGTGCCGCAGTCGTCTCGGGCGCGTCCCGACGACAGCGACGCCATCCGGCTTGCGGGCCTGTCGGGGCTCCGGGTCGCCCGCCGCCAACTGCGGTGGAGCCGTACGGTCCCCCTCGACACGCACCTTGCCAATATCGGCAGTCGCTCGGCGTTCCTGGTCCTTGCCGAGGACGACAAGCGGGCGTTTCTCTCCGAGGAGCGCGGGCGACTGCGCGAGGTGTTCCGCGACGAGGCGGTGGAAGAGACCTATGCGGTCGATCTGTTGATGGCCACTCGCCCGTGATCGAGCGGCTCTCTCCTCGTCTCACGTCTCCGCGCCGTTCCTTTCGTCGCTTCCGACGCCCTCGCGCGCCCAACCGCCTCGCTCAGGGGCGCGGTATCGCCGCAAGAGGTCGCTACGCGCTCAACCCCGCCGCGGCGGCGGCCGCCGCCGCCCTTGCGGGGTCCCAGCCCCGGTGCGGCACGGCCGCCAGCAGCGCCCGGGTGTACGGAGCCGCGGGCTCGGCGAGTACTTGCTCCGTGGGCCCCTGCTCCACCACTCGGCCGCGCCGCATCACCAGCGTCTCGTCGGTGAGGTGCCGGACCACGGCCAGATCGTGGCTCACGAACACCAGCGCCACTCCTGTGTCGCGGCGGATCCCGGCCAGCAGTTGCAGGACCTGTGCCTGGATGGAGACGTCCAGCGCGGCCACCGCCTCGTCCAGGACGAGCACCTTGGGATCGACGGCGAGCGCACGGGCGATGGCGAGGCGCTGCCGCTGGCCGCCGGAGAGTCCGTGCGGCCGGGCGCCGGCCTCCCGTGTCCCCAGGCCCACCTGGTCGAGCAGTTCCGTGGCCCGCTGTTCGGCGTCCCGCGGTGCTGTGCCGTGCAGCCGCAGCGCGGTGTGCAGACACTGGCGTGCGGTGAGCCGGGGATCGAGCGAGACATAAGGGTCCTGGAAGACCATCTGGATGTCCCGGGCCCTGGCCAGCCGCGCTGCCCGGCCCCGTGGTGTACGGGGTGCGCGGGCGTGGCCCTCGACGGTCACCGTGCCGGCGTCGGGCCGCACGAGCCCGACGAGCATCCGGGCCACGGTCGTCTTGCCGGACCCGGACTCCCCGACGATGCCGATCGAGCCGCCGCGCGGCAGCGTGAAGGAGATCCCGTCGGCGGCCCGGTGCCGGCCACCGCCCGGCAGGGGATACGTTTTGGCCAGTCCCTCGGCCTCCAGAACGGGCGGGTCGTCGTGCGCGGGCCGGTACGCCGGGTCGTGGAGCGGGTGTGTGCCGGTCATGGCTGCCTCTTCTCGGACGAGGGCGGGGTCGGGGAGGCGGTCGGCGCCGGGTCGTCCGGCAGTTTGCGGCAGGACGCGGAACCGCCGCCGGGGAGCGGGCCCGGGGCCGGCGTCCAGGTCGCGCAGTCGTCGTCGGCGTGTGCGCAGCGCGCGTGGAAGGGACAGCCGGGGAAGGTGTCGGCGAGGGACGGCGGGCGGCCCGGGATGGGGCGCAGCACGCGCGGCGCCTCGGCCAGGTCCGGCGAACAGGCCAGCAGCCCACGGGTGTAGGGGTGCCGTGGCGCGCTGAACAGGGCGCCGGCCGGCTGTTCCTCGACGACCCGGCCCGCGTACATGACGTACACCCGCTGGCAGTAGGCGGCGGCCAGTTGAAGGTCATGGGTGATGAAGAGCAGACCCATGCCGTGCTCGTCGCGCAGGGTGCGCAGCAGGGCGAGAATCTCGGCCTGGGTGGTGACGTCCAGCGCGCTGGTGGCCTCGTCGGCGAGCAGCAGCCGGGGGGTGGCGGCGAGCGCGCCGGCGATGACGACGCGTTGCAGCATGCCGCCGGAGAGCTCGTGCGGACGCTGCCGGATGCGGCGCTCCGGGTCGGGCAGGCCCACGGTGCCCAGGAGTTCGAGGGCGCGGGCGCGTACGGCGGGGCGGTCGAGTCCGCTGCGGGCGAGCCGTTCGGCGAGGAAGTCGCCGACCCTGCGGACCGGGTTGAGAGCCGAGCGCGGGTCCTGGTGGACCATGGCGACGGCACCGGCGCGGTGTGCGCGCAGCGCCGCCCCGCTCAGGGACAGCACATCGGTGCCGGACACCTGGACGGTGCCTTCGGCGCGTGCGCCCTCGGGCAGCAGTCGCAGTGCGGCCTTGGCGGTGGTGGACTTGCCCGATCCGGACTCCCCGACCAGGCCGACGATTTCGCCGGGGCCGACGCGCAGCGAGACCTCGGCGAGGACGGGGCGGGCGGTGCCGGGCAGGTGGAGGGTCAGCCGGTCGATGTCCAGCAGCGGGGCGGCGTCCGGCGGGGGCATGGACGGGGCGGCGGCGGGGTGCGTGGTCGGATTCGGCATGGTGGCTACCCCTTGGCGGCGAGACGGTCGGCGGCCCGGACACCGGCGACATTGAAGGCCACCACGACGGCGGCCACGGCACAGCCCGGCACCATGGCCGGCAGCAGCGCCCCCTGGACGATCGCGGCCTGGCCCTCCTGCACCATCAGCCCCCAGTCGGAGCTGGGCGGCTGGGTTCCGAAGCCCAGATAGCTGAGGGTGGCCAGGCTCATCAGGGCCTCCCCGAAGAGGACGACGAGATAGCCGACGAGGGACCGGCCGAGGTTGGGGACGAGGTGGCGGACACAGATCCGGGCACCGCCCATGCCCTGGACGCGGTAGGCGTCGATATAGGGCTTGGCGCGTTCGGCGAGGGCGATGCTGCGGGTGTATTTGGCGATGGTGGGGGCGAAGGCCAGCCCCAGGGCGATCACCGAGGTGGTGATGCCGGAGCCGAAGACCGCGATGATCAGCACGACGAACAGCAGCCCGGGGAAGGCGTACATGACGTCGGTGACCCGGCTGAGCAGGGTGTCGACCCAGCCGCCGCGCCAGGCGGCGACGGTGCCCAGGGTGACGCCCAGCACGGCGGCCAGCGCGAGCAGCAGCAGCGGTGCGATCAGGCTGGTCCTGGCCCCGTACAGGACCCGGCTGAGCAGGTCCTGGCCGGAGGCGTCGGTGCCCAGCAGATGCTCCCGGCCGGTGCCGGTGAGCGAGGACGACAGGTCGATGGCGTCCGGCGCGTACGGGGCGAGCAGCGGCGCACCGAGCGCGGCGAGCACCACCAGCGCGAGGAAACCGGCGGCGGCCGTCGGACCGACCGGACGCTTGGTCCGTGGGCGGGGGGCGGCGGCAACTGCGGGGCCGGGCCCCGCCGCCGGGCTGAGGGAGGTCATACGGTGCTCCTTGCGGCCTTGATCCGCGGGTCGAGCAGCGGGTGCACGAGGTCGACGACGGTGGTGGCGAGGATGTAGCCGGTGACCATCAGCAGCAGGACGGCCTGGGCGACCGGGAAGTCATGGGTGTTGATGGCCCCGACGAGCAGCGAGCCGATGCCGCTGATCCCGAAGGCGGTCTCGATGACGACGGTGCCGGCCAGCATTCCGGCGGTGACCAGACCGCACATCGTGACGATCGGCCCGAGGGCGTTGCGCAGCACATGCCGCAGCACGATCTCGCGCTCGGGGACGCCACAGGCACGGGCGACCTCCACATGGTCGGCGGCCGCGGCGTCCAGCATGGCCTGCCGGGTGACCCGGCTGATGATCGCCAGCGCGCCCAGTGCCATCGACAGCGCGGGCAGGGTGAGGTGGTGGACCGTTCCCGCGAAGCCTGTTCCGCCACCGGTCACCGGGAACCAGCCGAGCTGCACCCCGAAGAGCGAGATCAGCGCGATGGCGGCGACGAAGGAGGGGACGGAGCCGGCGAGGGTGGTGGCGCCGACGACGGCGGAGTCCACCCAGCCGCGGCGCACCGCCGCCAGCACCCCGGCGCCGACACCCAGCAGGACGAACAGCACCGTCGCGTAAGCAACGAGTTCGAGGGTGGTGGGCAGCCGGGCGGCCAGCAGATCGGCCACCTGGTCGCCGTATCGGAAGGACCGCCCCAGGTCGGTGTGCACGCAGTCCCACAGCCACCGGCCGTACTGGACGACCAGTGGCTCGTCGAGGTGATATTGCGCGCGGACGCTGGCGAGTTTCTCGGGGGTGAGCTTGTCGCGGCCGCCGGCGAGGAAGACCGCCGGATCCCCGGGGGCGGCGTAGACGGACGCGAAGATGACGAAGGAGGCGGCGAACAGCGTCGCGATCAGGCCGGCGATGCGCCGTACGAGTCTGCGGACCACGGCGGTTCAGTCCTTCCCTGGGGGCTGGTGGGAGGGGGCGGACCCGGGCTCGGTACCCAGCTCGGCGGCCCATGGGTAGTAGAGGTGGGCCTGTGAAGCGGGCGGCCCGGTCAGCCCGTCCTTGAGGACGAGCACGGCGGGCACCTGAGCGACGGGGATCCACACCGCCGCGTCGGCGAACTCCTTCTGCACCTGTACGGCGAGCCGGGCGCGCGCTCCGTCGTCCAGGGTGCGCATCGCCTGGTGCACCGTGCTGTCGTACGAACGGCTCTTGAAGCCGACCCAGTTGTTGGGGCTGTCCGACAGGGCGTTGTCGTAGAAGCCCATCGGGTCGCTCTTGGAGATGTACCAGTCGCCGACCAGCACATCGATCTCCGAGCGGGCCTGTGGGGAGCTGTAGAACTCCTCGAACTGGGCGGTCGGCACGGTCTTGATCACTCCGGCGAGCCCGATGCGCTGGAGCGCGGCGCGCACCGCGTTGGCGATGACGGTGCGCCCCTGGCTGGCGTCCGCGCCGATGACGATCGGTTCGGCGGGCGCCCCGGCCTCCTTCACCAGCTTCCTGGCCCGCGCGAGGCCGGCGGCGTCCGGCCGCTCGGGGGCGGTGGCGTTCAGCTTCCGCTGTGCCGCGGCGAATGCGGGTTTCGCATAGCCCCAGGCACCGGAGCCGACGGGGGTGGCCCAGGGCTGGACGAGGCCACCGTAGCCGGAGGCGGCGATGCCGGCGCGGTCCAGAGCGAGGGACAGCGCGCGGCGGATCGCTGGGTCCTTGAGGCCGCCGCGCTCGGTGGGGATGAGGGCGAGGGAGGCGGTGCTGGGGCCGTAGTGCTCGCTGAGCCCCTTGCGGCCGGCCAGCGCGGCGGCGGTGTTGGGGGATTCGGCGTAGCCGCCGTCGGCGGCGCCGGTGGTCAGGGCGTTGACGAAGGCGCTGTCGGAGGCCCAGCGGAAGACGACCTGCCGGGTCAGAGGCTTGCTGCCCCAGTAGCCGTCGTAGCGGCGGATGGTGAGCGAGTCACCCGACTTCCAGCTCTTGAGCTCATACGGGCCCGAGCAGGCGTCGCCGCGCCCCGGGGTACCGAACTCCTTGCCGGCCGCCTGCACCTGGCTGCGGTGGTAGACCAGCCCCGCATCGCCCGCGAGCGCCTTGGTGAAGAGGGCGTCGGGCTGCTTGAACGTCACGGTGATCTCGTGCGGACCCGTCTTGGTCATCTTCTTGACGTTGCCGAACTCGTCGGCCTGCTCCATGTCCGGGTCGGCGTGCCGTTTCAGGCTCCACAGCACGTCGTCGGCGGTCATCTTCGCGCCGTCGTGGAAGGTGACGTCGTCACGCAGGCTCAGCACCAGGGTGGTGGAATCGGGGCGGGTGACCTTGCGGGCGAGGAAGGGGCGGACGGACATATCGGGCTGAAGCTGGTAGAGCCGCTCGCAGACGTTGGTGAGGACCGTCCGGCCGGCGCTGGTGCCCTGGGTGTCCAGGTCGAGGGAGTCCGGTTCGTCCTCCAGCAGCCAGTTGACGCTGCCGAGCCGGCCGGTGGCCTGGGCGGTCGTGGGGGTGAGCTTGAGGTCGGCGGCGTTCAGTGGCTTGCCGCCGCCGAGGGCGTTGGTGGCGCCGCTGCACCCCGCCGCGCCCAGGGCGAGGGCGGCGACGGCCGCGGCCAGCAGGGGAGTGGCCGGCCGCCGGAGTATGCGCTTCATCGGTGGGCCCCCGGTCCGTCGTAGAGGTTCCACGGCGCCCGCTGGTATGCGTGCTCGCAGGGGGTGCCGGCGGTGGCGTGGTATTCGCCGCTGGTCAGATCCACGCACGAGGAGACCAGCGTCGTCCAGTGCCGGAGTGCCTGCTTCCGGGAATCGGGGTGGGTGCACAGCGACTCGGGGTGGCCGAGGTGGTCCGACATCGCCTGCCGGATGATCTTGCGTGACTCGTCGGGTCCGGTGGACGCACGCAGTGCCCGCAGCCCGGCCTCGGCGCGCGGGACCCGCAGGAGGGAGTCGGACGACATCGGGCGGTACCCGGCGGCGAGTGCGGCCGGCACGCCGGCCTGGTAGTGGTTGCCGTGCACCAGGAGCCCGTCGGTGGGATACATCCAGCCGTGTCCGGCCGGGGTGGTCTCCAGGTCGACGGCGAACCCCTCGCGACAGGTCAGCAGCGCGTTGCTGGCGATGTGCGCGCGGGTGCGGCACAGCACTTCGAGGGCGTCGGTGATGCTGGCCTGGTCCAGGACGCTGCGCCGTACGACGGTCTGCGGCAGTCCGATCGCGTCGTCGAACCGCCCGCCGAGCCCGTTGGCGTTGAGCGCGATACCGGCCGAGCTGGCGCCCTGGCGGCCGATCTGTCCGGCTTCGACCTGCATGATCAGGGTCGGTTTGGGCGGCTGGACGATCCGTATCAGCACGACGGTGTCGGCGACGCCGGCCCGCCAGTCCCAGTTCTGCCCGGCGTAGACATGGCCGTCGCCGCTGGCCTCCCCGTAGGCGGCGTAGGAGGTGCAGCCTTCGGCGGGTTCCTCGTCGTCCGACAGGGCCGCCTCGCTGATCTTGGCGAAGGACTTGTCGTACATGACCTCGCCGCGGGCGTTGAGGGCGAGGATGTCGAGCAGGTCGACGGCCGCGCCGTCGGCGATGCCCTGCATCTCCTCGACCAGGTGGGGTGCGTAATCGCGGACCGGCGCCAGCCAGCGGGCGGCACGGGCGGTGACCTGCTGCCACGTCAGCCCGCTGGAGGCGCCGAAGGCGGCTTCGTAGTACGCGGTCGCGGCGTGGATGCGGTCGCGCACCGCCTCGCCGTACTGGCGGCCTCGCTCGGCCGGCGAACCGGCGATCTCGATGACCGGAAGGGCGCGCTGTGCCATGTCTCTCCCTGTGCAGGACCCGGTGCCGGGACACGTCGTGCTGTAACGTCGATTTCAGCAAGTGGGTCTCTTGGAACGTGTTGTCCAGGAGAGTAATGCCGGTCTCATGAAAGTCAAGGGTTGTAATGGGGATTCCAGAAGAGTCCGTGGGTGAGGGCACCGGCCTGACGCGGCTGCGAGCCGCCGTCCGCGACGCCTGGGACGAGCTCTCCACCTCCGAGCGCGCAGTGGCCCAGTACCTCGTGGGGGCCGAGCCCGAGCAGCTGCTCTTCGCCAGCGCGCAGGAACTGGGGACCGCCAGCGGCACCAGCAACGCCACCGTCGTACGCGCCCTCCAGCGCATCGGCTACGCGGGCCTGCCCGCCCTCAAGCGCGATCTGACCACCGACTTCACCACCGCCGTCGCCCCCGAGGTCCGGCTGCGGCAGCGCATCGCCCATGTCGGCAAGGACCTCGCGGGCATCTGGGACGACGTCTTCGACGAGGCGGCGGAACGGATCGGGCACGCCCGGCGGCTGACCGACGCCGAGTCCTTCCAGCGCGCGGTCGCCGCGCTCGCCCCGGCCGGGGAGGTGTTCTGCTACGGCGTTGCAGCCTCCGAAATCGCCGCCCGGCACCTCGCCCTGATGCTCGCCCGAACCGGCCGCCGGGCCCGCTTCCTGGGCGCGACGGGCTTCGCGTTCGCCGATGCGCTGCTGCCGCTGGGACGCGGCGACGCGGTGGTGGTCTTCCAGCCGGGGCGCCCGCTGACGGAGTTCACCGTGCTGGTCGAGCGGGCCCGCGCGGTCGGCGCCAAGGTCGTCTTCGTCACCGATGAACTCGGCCACGCCTTCGAGGGCCGCGTCGAAGCCGTACTGACCGCGCCGCACACCCCCACCGGTATCACCGCAGAGTCACTGACCGGCCTGGTCATCGCCGACGCCCTGCTGCTCGCCCTGACCACGCTGGACGAGACCCGCGCGGTGGAGACCTCACATCAACTGACTGCGCTGCGCGAACAGTTGCTGCCGCCCGGGGTGAGGACGCGGGTTCGGAGGGACCCGTCGTCCTAGGGCCTGATCCAAACGACCGGCCCTAGGGGCGCAGCAGGCGACGTTCGCCCTGTTCACGAGTGGGCGAAGGCGTTCATCGGCGGCGTGTTCGTACCGTCGGACTTGATCGATCGGCGACCCGCAGTCGGCGTCCACCCTGGAGTGACCTGGTGGACGACCAAACGGATCAGAGTTCGCCGCAGGGCTCCGTGGCTGCCGCCGCAGGGCCCGTACCGACCAACGTCATGGGCCTGTCCCCGGTGTTCACCGACCCACTGTGGCGGATATCCGTCCGCCTGAACCCCGTGGAAGTCGACCTGCTGCGCACCGCACCGCTACGGCGCCTGCACTTCGTCGCGCACGGCGGGGAGCGGCTCGCCCGGATGACTGATCCGCAGCTGTGGTCGGCGTTCGACTCCTGCGCTGCCACGCGGGCGGAGAGCGCCATGATCCGCTACGAGCTGCATCGGTTGCGGGTCACGGCCGGACACGCACCCGGGGACAGCTCTGGTCGGGACTTCTCATGCGCAAGATCTACAGCTCCGCGCCGCTGGTGGAGGGGCAGCGGATCGAGGTATCCGCCCCCGAGCTGGCGGCTGAGCTGGACGCCCTGAGGTCGTTGCCCACCAAGTTCCGCGTCCGGTGGAGCTGAGTGCCGGCCTGAACAGTCCCTGCCGCGGTCGTTAGCCCGCGGTGGGAAGCGACTGGTAGCGGCTGCCCGCGAAGTGCCGCAGTGCGGTATCGAGGCCGTCCAGGCGGGTGCGCGTCTCGTTCGTCGCGGAGGAGACGATCGTGCACTTCAGCACACCTGTCCCGGCGTGGAGCGGGGAGGGGACCCGGGTGTCCGTTCCTTCTTCGAGGGCTGCCGTCACGGCGATGCTGTGCCTGTTCCGCTTTCCGGTGAGCGTGACGGAGGAGATGTCCCGCCAGGGCACCGTGAGCGTGTGCGGGCCGTGCCGTACAAAGAGCCCGTCCGCTCCGACCCGCAGTGCCCTGGGCCTGAGGAGCGGCAACGAGACCTTCAGCCCGTAGAGCAGATGCAGCAGCATGGCGAGGAACACCAACGCGAACGCGGCCGGGGGCCCTTCGGCCAGCACTCCGATGAAGAGCAGGAAGCCGGCGACCGTGAACGCCGACACGGCCGGCCGTCGCATGCGGCGCCAGCAGGCCGCGAGGCCCCATTTCTCCACGGTGAAGGTGGGGAGGCCGGCCGGCGGTTCAGCAACCGGCCGGTGCCGGCGCGGTGCCGGCCTGGGCGGCTCGGTCGTGGCCGTTGAGCTCGCTTTCTGCGGCCCGGTGGCCGCCACGGCATCCGCTTCGGAAACGGCCTTCGCCACGGCCCTCGGCGCGATGCGCGGGTCGGGGATCGTCGCGCGCGGCATTCCCGCGAGGCGTGCGAGGAGCGCATCGGCGGTGGGCCGGGCCTCCGGAGACTTGTGCAGACAGTCCTGCACCAGCCCCCGCAGCCCGTCCGGCACCGCGCTGAGATCGGCTGCCTCGTACACCACCCGGAACAGCAGCGCGTGGGAGGACCCGTCACCGAAGGCTCCGGCGCCGGTGGCCGCGTAGACGAGCAGGGAGCCGAGCGAGAAGACATCCGAGGGCGGGCCCACCGGCTGCCCCAGTGCCTGCTCCGGCGACATGAAGCCAGGTGTGCCCAGGACGGTCCCGGCCTTGGTCAGATCGGTACCGCCGGTGGTCTCCAGGGCCTTGGAGATGCCGAAGTCGATGACCCTCGGACCGTCGTCGACGAGCAGGACATTGGAGGGCTTGAGGTCGCGGTGGACAAGGCCGCCTCGGTGGAACGAGCCGATTGCCTCGGCCAGTCCGGTGCCGAGCCTGAGTACCTCGGCCTCGCCCAACGGGCCCTGCTGGATGACATGTTCGGCGAGCGAGGGGCCGTCGACGTACTGGCTGGCGATCCATGGCATGGTGGCGTCCGGATCCGCGTCGACGACCGGCGCGGTCCAGAAGCCGCCCGCCCGCATCGCGAGCTTGGCCTCGCGCCGGAACCTGTCGCGGAAGCCGGGCGTGGCCGCCAGATCCTCCCGTACGAGCTTCACGGCAACCCGCCGCCCCGTCACGGATTCTCCGACGAACACCCGGCCCATCCCGCCCGAGCCCAGACGTCCTATCAGCTGGTACGGTCCGGCGGCCCGTGGGTCCGCAGCTTCCAACGGCTCCATCAAGCTCCCCATCCAGCTCACTCAGATTTTCCGAGGTCTCACCCTAGGGGGTGTCCGGCCGATGACCACGGCGGGGTTCGCAGAGCCGGAGAACGAGTAAGCGCGGCGCGGCCCGTCCCACTCGTAGCGGTACGCCTGTCCTGCGGGGACGACTGCGACTCGTGGCGAGGCCGCTTGTTCTACGGGTGCGGGTCTCGTACGGTCTGCCGCCGGGTGGCGTTGATGGCGCCGAGCAGGGACAGCGCTTCGGCATCGGGGCTGCCGGGTTCGGCGTGGTAGATGACGAGTTGCTGGCCGGGTGCGTCGCGGACGTCGAAGGCCTGGTAGGTGAGGGTGAGCGGACCGACCTCGGGATGGTTGAGCTGTTTGGCGTCCTGGGTCTTGCCGCGCACGCTGTGGGCCTGCCACAGAGCCGTGAACGCGGTGCTCTGCTCGCTCAGTGTGCCGACGAGCGCGTTGAGCCGGGGATTGTCGGGCTCAAACCCGGCCGCCTGACGAAGGTTGGCCACGGTGACCTGTGCGGTCCAGTCCCAGCGAGTGTAGAAGTCGCGGCCGGCCGGGTCGAGGAAGGTCATACGGGCGAGATTGTCCGCCGGGTCGAAGGGCGCGAACAAAGCGTCGGCCAGGGCGTTGGTGGCCAGGATGTCCAGGGTGCGGCTCAGGACGAAGGCCGGGGTGTTGGGGTAACCGTCCATGAGCTGGCGCAGTGCCGGGCTGACCGCGTCCCGCTGCGGCACAGCGCCGTCGATCGGTGTGGTGCCGGCCAGCCGGTAGAGGTGGGCGCCGGCGTCGGTGTCGAGGTGGAGGGCGCGGCTGAGGGCGTCGAGGACCTGGGGCGAGGGATGCCGTTCCCGGCCTTGTTCGAGGCGGGTGTAGTAGTCGACGTTCACTCCGGCCAGAACCGCGACTTCCTCACGACGTAGCCCGGCGACTCTCCGCACGCCGTAGCTCGCCATACCGATGTCTTCGGGCCGCAGGCCGGAGCGCCGGGCGCGCAGGAAATCTCCCAGGACGTTGTCGGGCATGCCCCCAGGCTAAGCAGGCGATCGGTGCGTTGCCTGGGTGTGTGGCACCCAGGCAACGAACGTCTCTGGTCAGCGGCTTGTGTGGCGTTGAGACTCGGTGGTGACAGGGGCTACTGGGGTGGCGGGGCGACAGGCCGTGGTCGCGGGCGGACGCTTCATTGCCGCCCCCGGCACCGCCCGCCCCCGTTCGAGCGCCGGGTCGGCACTGTGCCCCCGGCGAACCCCGACCGAGAGAGAGGACGACGCCGCAATGACGGGACAACGACTTGATGGCAAGGTCGCACTGATCACCGGTGCGACGGGAGGAATCGGCGCAGCGACCGCCAAGCTGTTCGCCCGCGAAGGCGCGCGGCTGGTCGTCACCGACGTCCACCAGGAGCGCCTCACGGCACTCACGGAGGAGATCGGGGAAACCGGGGCGGACGTCGTCTCCGCCTGCCTGGATGTCTCCTCCGCACGGCAATGGGACGGGGTGATCACCACCGTCCGCGAGCGGTTCGGCACTCTGGACATTCTCGTCAATCTCGCGGGCATCCTGGACTGGCCAGGCATCGAGGACACCCAGGAAGACGCGTGGAACCGCGTCATCGACGTGAACCAGAAAGGCACCTGGCTCGGGATGAAGGCTGCCATGCCCCTGCTGCGCGCCGGCGGCAACGCCTCGGTGATCAACACCTCGTCCGTCCTGGGCCTCGTGGGAAGCGGAGCAGCCGCCGCCTACCAGGCATCCAAGGGCGCGGTGCGCCTGCTCAGCAAAACCGCGGCTGTCGAGTACGCCCGTCAGGGAGTACGGGTCAACTCCCTCCACCCCGGTGTCATTGCCACGCCGATGATCCAGGACCTCCTGGACGAGCAGGGCGACCAGCAGCCGGACATCGTGCGTACCCCGATGCGCCGCGCGGGCCGCGCCGATGAGATCGCCTCGGCCATGCTCTTCCTGGCCGGCGACGAGTCCTCGTTCGTCACCGGCACCGAGCTGGTGGTCGACGGCGGCCTCACCGCCCACTGACCCCTCCCCGCGCGGACGGAGAAGACCGGACCAGCCGCTCGCTCACCAGCGACTCCCGTTCCTCGACGCGTGGTGGGCACGTCCTTCGGGGGCGTGCAGGAGGGCATGTGCCGGGGCGGAAAGCGGGCCTGCCGGTCTCCGCCCCGACGCGCGGACTCAGGCGGCGGCGGGTGTGTCGTGGGTGCGTCGTCGCCTTCGGCGGTGGTGAGCTCGCCGAAGAGGGAGGCGAAGCGGAGCTGACCGGCATCGTCGAGCTGCTGGTTACGTCTCGCAAGGGCCGGGGGCGTGGGGAAGCGCTGACATTTCCATAACCCGGGAAGGAAACCGACAACACAAACGTCACTTGTCGGCGGCGCGTGGAGACCGTGGAGTGGCGAATGGCCACTGGCCACCGGTCATTGGTTCATGGGACGTTGATCAGTGTCGGCGCGCTCATGCCGAGGGGCGGCCCGCGCCTGCGAGCCGCCCCCCATTTCCGGAGCCTTCAGTCCGTGGTGATGGCCCGAGCGGCCTCGACCAAGACCTTCCTCCCATCCTGCCCGGTCATCACGAGCCGTGCCAGCCAGGGACCCTTACGGTCGTACGCATGGGTGACATCCGCCTCGCCGGTCTCCTGCTGCGTACCGTCGCCGAAGTACCAGTGGTAGCGGTACCCGCGGGCGGGTGGCTTTCCGTCCACGGTCACCGACATGCGCACCTCACTGCCGACGCGCGTGCTCTCCGGGACGTTCAGCTGCGCCCGGGGTCCCTGCCGGGGGAGGTGGAACCACTCGCGAACACTCGGGTTGAGGAGGAAAGCGTCGGCGTACTGCCGGGCGCCCTCGATGTCGGGATGTGCGACGGCCGCGCTCAGACACTGCGCCGGAGTCGCGCTGAGCTCGGGGCAGGCCCGTGTGCGCAGCGGGAACGCCGGGTCGGTCACCGGAGTGCCCCAGACCTTGGAGTCCCGGGTGAGCAGGGCATTGTCCAGGGTGAACAGTCCATCGGCCGCAACCGCATACGGACCGTCCTTGGACGACTCGTTGGCGGCGGCCGCCGCCTGATGGTAGGCGGCATTGGCCAGTTGGGTGTACTGCTCATAGCGCGCGGCAACGCTGCCGAGAGCGCCCTTGCAGGAGGTCAGCCGTGTACCGGCGACTCCCGGGGTCGAGCAGGTCTTCACGGGGACCGGAGAACTGCTGCGGCTCAACGCGTAGTAGAAGTCGGCCACGATCACCTTCGGCCGTCCCGGCAGGGAGTGGGCCTTCTCGATCGCCGCCTGCATCCCGCGTCCGCCGTACCCGACCTTCGCGCCGCTGAAGTAGGGCACGTCCTTGGCCGGGTTCTCCGCTGCCGCGCCGATGCCGGAGCACTCGCGCTTCACCGCCTCGGGCAGGTTTCTCGAGCCGGGGGTGATGCCGACGCCGATGCCGAAGAAGGGATCGAGGTCGTTGATGCATCCGTTGATCACGACCAGATCGAGGCCGTAGCCGCCCGCCCGTGCCTGTGCGCCCGCCTTTTCCAGTTGGCAGAAGACGTCCGGCATCTGCTGGGTGACCTCGCCGAACTCCATCTCCCCGTCGCCGTCCGGGTCCTGCTTCTCGGTCGTGCGCAGACAGGCCGCGTCATCGTTGCCCGCGGGCAGCTCGGGCGCGTCGAGCACCGCGCCGGAAATCGAGTAGTCCATATGCTGATGACCCCGGCCCGTCTCACGGCCGAGCAACTGACCCGTCAGATAAGGAAACTTCTGATCGTGGTCCAGGCCCTGCCCCCAGACTACGGAGTCACCGACGGACGCCACCCGCACGGGATCGCACCCCCTGCGTACCGTGTCCCGCCAGACCTTTCCGTAGCGCCCGGGGCCATGGCCGGACGAGGCGGCGATGCGGGCGTCGACCTGTAGGGCGGTCTCGGCTGCGGGCACCCGGTCGAAGGGGATGCTGAACTCCGCCGTGCCGACATGGGCGGCCATGGCGAGGCGCCCGCCGGCCAGCTGCTCTTCACCGGCCCGTACGCGCCACTCCACCGAGGCTCCGGCCTTCGCCGCGGCGGGGTCGTACACCTGCACCCGGCCGTGCACGGCTCCGCTGCACACCGGATTCGGCGTCAGGTCCACGTCGAGGACGAGAGGGAACGCCGATCCCGGCAAGACGCCGGCCTGTGCCGCGGCGGGGTGTCCGCCGAGGAGCTGGCCGAGGAGGACGGCGACCGCGCCGACCGCCGCGGCACGCCTCGCCGCCCACGAGCGACGGGCCACTCCCGGCCCATTCGGAACGGAACCCGCGCCGGTGCCCGCCCGCCTCGGCGCAACCCGCCGCGACCACGCTAATTTCACGCCAACACCCCTGATTTCGCTGCCATTTAAGACACTCGAGTCTCTGCGGAACCAACTGAGTCCCGCGTCGCTAGGGATGATCGCAGCCGGGCGGCCTGCATGGACCGCGAGCGGAGCCCCACACTGCGTGAAACTGATCACTTACCTGAAGTTACGCTCCGCAGTGCAAGGCAGTGGGCCGCAGATCGAGCAGCCGGTATCGAGCAGCCGACGGCCGGAGCGGGGAAGCCCCGCTCGCCGAACTCGATGCGGCCTCATGTCGGGACCGGTCATGCGACAACCACGGTGATGTCGTTGCGCGCTGCCCGATCCGATCCGCGGAACCGTGAGCGGACTGCTCTGCCCTGCCCTGTAGGGCCCGTTGGAGCGAGGGGTGTGCAGGTGTGCCGGTGTGCCGGTGATGAAGACTGTCGGCATGGAGTTTTTCTGCTACCACCGCGACCGGCCCGGCTCCCTGGAGCTGCGTAATGAGCTGCTGGAAGAACACTGGTCCTACATGGACCGGTACGCAGCGGAGATGATCGCCCGCGGCCCGACCCTCACCAGCGACGGCGACGCGCCCACCGGCAGCGTCCACATCGTCGACCTGCCGGATCCCACCGCCGCCCGCGCGTTCGCCTTCGGTGAGCCCGGCTACCAGGCAGGCGTGTACCGCGACGTCATGCTGCGCCGGTGGCGCAACACGCTGGGACGCACCATGTGGGAATTCCCCGGTGGCCACACCGGTGGCAACCGGTACCTGGTGCTCGGCCTCGGCACCGGGCGGCCCGCCGACCTCGATGTGCCGCCCGAGCAGGACGAGTTGATCGCGTACGGGCCGCTGCTGTCCGACGACGGCGCCACCTGGCTGGGCACGGCGGCGCTGGTACGGGCGCCGGACCCGGACACGGCACGCGCCGTTCTCACCTCCGACCGGTACGCCGACATCGAGGTCCACAGATGGCAGTTCGGCGGGCGATCATGAGCGGAGGCGTCGGCGGTCTTGCACGGCACTGTGTCAGCCGTCAGTCCGGGCGCTGAACTGCCGCCGCCCAGGCCCTGAGCCGCCGCCCAGGGCCTGGGCACTCCTCGATGCGATCGGTCACGCCGCGCACTGACGTGGGCTACCGCATCTCACGTTTGAGCAGGAGCAGTATGACTCTCTACGAGGATGAGAGAGGCAGGGCCTGGTCGAGTAGGGGCGCCGCTGCATGAGTCATCATCCCGCCACGGGCCGGCCTGCTTCTGCGGGCTCGGGAACTTCTTCGGCGGCGAGTGCAGCGGATGCGTTCCTCTCCTGTGCCTCCCGGTGCTTCCTTTCGATGCGCTGTCCCCACCCGGCTCCCACAAGGATCAGGGCGGCACCCACCGCGCCAAAGATCCCCAGGCGGTCCCCGCCGAGGACGACACCGACCAGGAGCGCCCAAATGGGCTCGGTACCCAGCAGCAGACTGACCCGGGACGGCGAGGTTTTCCGCACTGCCCACATCTGGACGAAGAATGCGAAGACCGTGCCGATCAGCGCCAGGTACAGCAGGACGATCCAGAGACCGGGGTCGAGCCGGGAGGCCACAGTCCATGCGGGTACCCCTACCAGCGGACTGACTGCGCAGAACAACACTGCTGCTGTCGTCATCTGCACGTAGGTGAGGCTGAGCGAGTCGTACTGCTTCTGGGCCGACCTGCGGTGCATCACCGTGACGTGAACGGCACGTGCCGCCGCCGCAGCCAATACCAGCCAGTCTCCCGCAGTCGGGGGGCGCAGCCCGGTTCCGGATGCCAGGAGGCCGACGCCGACGACTGCCGCGGTAGCGGCGATGAAGAACTGCGGCGGGAGCCAGGACCTGCTTACGGCGCTGTCCAGGATGGGGGTCATGACAATGGTGAGACTGATGATGAGCCCAGCATTGGTCGCACTGGTGTGAGCGATGCCGAACGTCTCGAAGAGGAGGACCACCGCCAGGATGGCGCCGAGGAGCATCCCTGTGGCCACTTCATCACGCTTGGCCGCTCGTAGTCTGCGGAGACAGACAGGCAGAAGTGCCACCGCCGTCACCGCGAACCGGAGGGCCAGAATGGCCATGACGGTGCTGGGCGTGACGAGTTCCTTCGCGGCGAGATAGGTGGATCCCCAGACGGCAGCCACCGCCAGCAGAAGAAGGTCCACCAGCCGGACGCGTGCTTGGTTTGCGAGCATGGTTGCGCTCTTTCATGAATGGCGCCGGAGCTCCTGGGCCGCGAACCAGCAGAACGCAAACTGCCTAGCCGCGGGGAGCTTGGGCGTGATGCGGAGGTGCGGTCGGGGTCCGGTCGCCGTTTCCGACCGGACCCCGACCGCACCGGGCCGGCTTCTCAGACGAGCTGATAGGGAGCGTTCTCGACATGGATCGAGAACTTTTCCCAGGCCTCGCGATCGCGGAGATAGCGCGGCTCGTCGGCGGTGATCGAGCGGGTCTCGGCCCCGCCCGGCGTCAGCTTCCAACGCACGTATCCGGTCACCCGCACCGCGCAGGTGTCGATAAAGGACTGAAGCGCCTGGTGCAGCTCGCCGAACCAGCGGCCTTCCAGCGATTCACGCACCCACAGCTGTTCCAGATGCATCTTCTCGCGCATCGTCTCGGCTTCGAGGACGGCGGTTTCCAGATGCCGGTAGGTGCGCAGCAGCAGCCAGGCTGCCGGCATCTCCCTGATCTCCAGGACCTTCTCGCCGTTGTCGAGATGCTCCAGACCGCTGTAGCGGCCGATCCCGTATGCCCCGACGCGGGTATTGAGCTCGGCGATGAGTTCGGGCAGGGGCATATCGACCCCGTTGACACTCACCGGTACGCCCGCACGGAAGTGCACGTCGAGGGTCTCACCGGACAACTCCGGCTGCCTGGCGCTCCACTGATACATGTGCTCGGGCACCGCATGGTCTTCGGGGTCGTCGAGAATGCCGGATTCGAACTCACGGCACCACAGATTCGAGTCACCGGAGACGATGCGCTCGCTCATCTGGTCCAGGCCCACAGCCTTGAGTTCCTGGATCTTCTGGTCACGGTCCACCGGGTCAAGGTCGTACGGGCTGCCGTACGGACCGGAGAAACCCAGCAGAGCGAGGGCTCCGTTGAGCCGCCGCAGCGTATTCTGCGAACGGTTCGCGGTGTGCAAGATGGCTACGGCCCCGAGTTCCTCGGCCAGCCCCACGGCGAGACGGGCGATAAGGGGGCGGCTCAGTGTGGAACTGACCGGGTGGGTGTCGAGGTAGACCGCCTGGGCTGCGATCGCAGGCCGGACGAACTCGTCCACGAACGCCTGGCGTCCGTCAATGATGTGCAGGCGGGCGCCGAGTTCATCCGCGATGCGCTGCTTGTGTTCGCTGCTCTCGTCTTCGCCGAGGTCGACACTCACCGCGTGAATGTCCCGGAACCCTGCCTGCTTCAACCGGAGCAGCAGGTAGGTGCTGTCCAGCCCACCGCTGAACAAGGTGACGACAGGCCGGCCCGGATCCAGGACCGCGGGTGTGAGCTGCCGGAAGGAACGGATGATCTGATCTCGTATCACGGTAGTTCCCTGGTCAGCTCTCGGTACGGGTGAACATGGCGATCAGCACGTCCCGATGGCCTCGGCCGTCGGCGGCAGAGGGGCTGAGCGGAGTCACGCTGTGCAGGAGCCGCTCGTCGTCCGCGAACAGGAACTCGCCCGGATCGGACAGCTCAACTTCCCTGAGGCACTCTTGAGTCTGCGCCTCGTAGACCGCGCTGACTCCACCGTCGATGGAATTCCGCTCGATCAGCAACGTCAGTACGAAGTCGACGCCGTCACGGTGCATCCCTTCGGGCGTGGGCTGTCCGTCTTCATTGCTCCGGGCCAGAATGCGGTTCTGGAAAGTCTGAATCTTCCAGGTGGCTTCTCCCACGGTTTCCGACAGCGAGTCGGCGCACCATTGGAAGACCGACCGCAGGACGGGACTGTCTGCGACATGCGGTTCGAAGGGCTCGAAGTGCCGCTCGATCCCCCCGTTCAGATAGTTGACCTCCGTCGTCTGGGAGTAGGGCACGTGAGAGAGTAAGGTCATGCCGCCGGCGGCGGTGTCGTACGAAAACTCCGAGTAGCGGCGCTCACGATAGGTGCCGCCATCGGCCATATAGCCGTCCTGGCTCAGGTTGTTCCAACTGTCCGTGAACTGCTTCCATTCGGCGCTCTGGATAAACTGAGCACCCAGCACCGTGCTGAGCTTTCCGTGGATGTATCCCTGACTGTTCAGGTGCGTCACGGGAGTGGGAGTGACAACGTCGTTCATGGTTCATCCTCTCCTGCGGTGTACATGCGCTAGGCGTGTACTCGTGGGGTGTTCACGGGCGGCTGGACACGGAATCGGATCCAGCAAGACCGCGAACGGGATAGATAGAAATAGCTAGAAGTGGCCGCACTGCTCGTAGCCACGGACGAGCTGAACGCTCGGTGGTGTGAACGTATCGCCAACCGATCGCTTGTGGATCTTGGATGGGGAACATCATCCGGGCTGCGCGGGGGCCAGATGTGGCGGTTTCACGGCAGACGGGCGCAATAAACCCCTCCCAGAGCCTGGTTGGAAGGATGATTTCCGCCCTTCTGTGACTCCCGCAAGAGAATCGGCACGGTGAGCGCCTCAAACGGAGCACTTGTTGCGGATTGAAAGAAAACATCCCTTAAGTGCCCTGCCGAGTGAAGATGATCACAGGCGCGGCAGCGAGGGGATCTCGCCACCTGGCCGAGAGCGACTCCCGGCGCCGCTGTAGCCACGCCGGTGGGTTCGAAGATGGCGGTCCTGCCCGAACGAGCTGCGGGCTCACGACACCAGCGTCGGCGACGACTGCGTCCTGTGGCTCACCGGTCCGGGTCTTCCGCCCCATCCCTCCCGCGGCGAGCACTATTGATCCCACTTCCCTGCAACGTGGTGGGACGGCTGGGGCGTTGGCGGACACCGTTCCAGGGCCGGAGAGCCAGGGGAGGGCGTACGACTATCACGGCACGGTGGCCGACGCTGCGATCCGGCTGTGGCTGTAAGAGCGCCGCCCGACTGACGCGGAGGCCGGGCAGGCCGCCGACCTCAGTAGACGATGGACACGATCTGGCAGGCGGCTTCGGCCAGTTGCCGGTCGCCGTCGATGTGGGAGCTGTGGGTCCAGGTCGGTTTCCTGGCCGACGGCGTGGCGGATCTGCTGACGGTGGGTCCAGAACTCGGTCAGGTCGCGGGCGCAGTCCAGCCACATCGGCGCCGGGTCGATGCCGGCCCACGACACCCCGAGCGAGCGAGCGCCGGGGGCAGCCGTTTCGAAGAAGCGGGCGACCTGCCCGCCGACCAGTTCCAAGGTGTCCGTGAGGGCGGCGGGGCTTACCCGCGCCAAGGCGTCGACCCACTCCTGGTTGATGCGGTGGATGAACGTCTCCAGGGTTTCACCCGGCGCAAAGCGGGGCCCTTCCTGATGGCCGTCGCGGTCGCGGGCAAGGCGCCCGTAGAAGGCACCGAGGAGGTGCGCGGCGAGATCGTGCACGGTCCAGCCCGGGACCGCCTCCTCGCCCCCGTCGGCCGGCTCCAGGCCACGCAGCACGGCCCTGAGCGCCGCATGCTCGACAACGAACAAGGGGCGGGCGTCGATCGGGGCACCGAGCCAGGAATGGCCCGGATCATGGGCGAATTGGGGGCTCATGCCCAAAGAATGCCAAGCGCCTGCCTGATCGGCCACGGAGTATCCCCTTCAGGCCGTACGCGGCGACAGCAATCACTCCAAGAGCGCCGGTGCCGGACTTCACGATGCGTCGGATACTTCCTCCCGGGCCTGTCGGTCGGGTCACTCGGTCCAGAGGAAGACCGCTCGCTCCACCGGCCGCCGCGACCACGGCGACCGGTCAGGGAGCAACGGCTCGCTTCACGCCCACTGGGCATGGCATCCGTCAACGGCACGTCATCCACGCAACGATCAGACGCTCGTCAACGACACGATGCAGGCACTCCTCGCACGCGTCACGAGGCGCGAGGCAGTGCGAGCCAGTCCTGCCAGCTGATGTCGCGGCCCAGATAACGGGGCTGCTGGAAGGGCCAGTCGGCGGCGATCCACTGCGGGACCAGCGCGTCGAGCGCACGCTCCACCTCGCCGTCGGCGTGGTCGTCCACCACCCACCAGGAGACCTCTCCGTCGGAGCCGGTGCGCTCGGGCGGGTCGATATAGACGCAGCCGAGGATCGCGGTCTCCTCCTCGTTCAGCAGCGCGTAGTTGAACGACTGGTGCGCGGCTATCTCCTTCTCGTGCCGCAGCAAGTCGATGCGGTCCTCTTCGTAGGTCATCGTTTCCTTGGGCCAAGCCCAGGCCGGGCCGAAGATCTCCCACAAGCGTTCTCGGGAGCCCATCACGGCGGGGTAGTCGAGCGCGGTGTCCGCCTCCCGGATCGGCCGCAGGTGGAGCGCGGTGTGGGGCACGGGCACGTGGAGGGGGTGGACGAAGTCCTCAGGCAGCCAACTCATAAGGGCTGAGGCTACAACCGGCCGGCGCGGGATGTTCCAGGCAACGCGGGTGCCACGGCGGACGACCACCGGGCTCCGACAAGACCGCCCGATCCACCAAGCCGTGCCCCGTACATCGCTGCAAACCTCCTCTGGACCAGGTGATCCATCAGACGCCCACCAAGTCTCCGACGCGGGGGAGGTGCGACCATCGTGGTCATGAGTAATAGGGGGGAGGCGCCGGTCGGCGTCACGCTGATCGGGGAAGGCGCTGCGCCGGGCGCGGTCGTGGCGGTCACCGGGGGACGGGTGGCGATCGATACCGGTGACCGAGTTGAGGTGTACGAGCAGCAGGCATTCCTTGCCGGCGCGCGGTCCGCGTCGTATGCGCTGCGCCTCCCGCCGCAGGCCAAGGCGGCCTTGGCGCCCGACGGCAGCTTCGTCATCGCCGAGGGCGCGGCGGTCCGTGCCGTGGACGCTGACGGCAGTACCCCGCCACGCTTGTCCTGTCGTGCTGGAGCGCCTGGTACAGCTGGTCGACCTGGTGGATCGATCCGCATAGCGACAAGTTGGGTATCCGCGGGGGAGCGGCGATGCGGGAGGTGAGCGGTTCGCTGCCGGGGGCGGCTCAGGTGTTGACGATGCGGCGCGCTGAGAGCATCGCGTACCAGGACGACTGCGACGAACTCGCCCTGCACGATGCGACCACGGGTGAACAGGTCGCGTTGTTCGATCTCGAGGAGCTCGCCACCGACCCTGACTACGACGAGTTCGACGAGGCCTACGTCCTCGATGCGGAACATGTGCTGGTCACTGGCACGATGCACTCGCAGGGACGTGCGCCAGAGGTCTGCCATTGGCTGTTCGAGGCGGTGACACTCCAACCACTCGGCCGACTGCGATACCCGGGATCGGTCAGCGAGGAGGTGACCCCGCTCGGCGATGGCACCTGGCTCACTGGGCAGGGCGGACAACTCCAGCACTGGGCGTTTGCCGCGCCAGCCGGTGCCGATGGTCACGTGCCGCGTGATGCGGGCGCAGGGCGCCGCTGACCGCATCGAGGATCTGTGGGCCGGGGAGGGGACGGGCTGTGCTCGCGGCCTTGTTGCGCGCGCAGGAAAGACTCCAAGAGCGTTGCTGGGGTGAGCATTTCAGGCTGGATCGGCCCAGGGCCGTGTTCCTGGGTGCGCCACACCCAGGCACAGACTGGCCTGGCTGGTTCTTTCGCCGCCGCCCAGACTCCGGAGAGCTGAGAAGCCCGTGACGGTGTGTTCCACCGCGGGCGGGCACTTCGTTCTCTTCAAGGAGGAAAGCCATGGCACACATCACCAAGGCTGTAGCGATCACCGGTGCGAGCAGCGGCATCGGTGAGGCGACCGCACGCCGTCTGGCGGCGGACGGTCACCGGGTCTTTCTCGGCGCGCGTCGCACCGCCCGACTGGAGCGACTGGTCGAGGAGATCACGGAGGCGGGCGGCACCGCCGCCTTCGGAAAGCTGGATGTCACCGACGCCGCAGACATGCACGCGTTCATCGACGCGGCGGTGTGCGAGTACGGCCGGATCGACGCCCTCGTGAACAACGCCGGTCTGATGCCCCTCTCCCCGCTGGGAGCGCTCAAGATCGACGAGTGGGACCGCATGATCGACGTGAACGTGCGGGGAGTCCTGCACGGCATCGCCGCCGCCTTGCCAGTGATGCGCGCACAGGGCGGCGGGCACTTCGTGAACATCGCCTCCGTCGGCGCGTACGAGGTCTCGCCCACCGCCGCCGTCTATTGCGCCACCAAATTCGCCGTCCGTGCGATCTCCGAAGGACTGCGCCAGGAGTCCGCCGGGGACATCCGGGTCACCCTCGTCTCTCCCGGCGTGACCGAGTCCGAACTCGCGGACAGCATCTCCGACCCTGCGGCCAGGGAAGCGATGAAGGCCTACCGCGCCGTGGCACTGCCCGCCGCAGCCATCGCGGAGGCCATCGCCTACGCCGTTTCGCAGCCGCCGCAGGTCGACGTGAACGAAATCGTCGTCCGTCCCACCGCAAGCCCCCAGTGACCCACCCCGGGAGGAGAGGAGCAGGAATGCCGCCCACTGCCGCCGACTACGACAGCCTCGTGCGAAGACTGCGGGACCTGGAGGACAAGGAAGCCCTGCGTGCCCTCATGACCCAGGGGTGGCGGGCACTGGACCAGAAGGACTGGCAGACCTGGATCGAATGCTGGGCGGATGACGCGGTGCTGGAGTTCGGGCCATGGGAGAAGACCTACGGCAAGCACGCGATCCGCGCGACGGTGGAAGCTGCGGAATCGGCCTACCCGACCATGCAGCATCACCTCCTGAACACGCACTTCGACATAGCGGGCGACCGGGCAACCGGCATCGGCTACATGTGGTTCGTCGCTGTCACCGAAGCCGGGAAGGCCGCCTCCCCCTACTCGATGGGCGGCCCCTATGACTGGGAATTCCGCCGGGGTCCGAACGGCTGGCTCCTGACACGTCAGAGGCTCGGTGTCCTGTGGACCCAGGGGGAGGACACCCTGAAGGCCTTCGAGTAGGGGGTTCGGGACCATCCGCCGGGACGCTCCCGGCTGTCACGTACGGCACCGGAGGGGGCATACCGGCATCGGGAGATCAGGGCCGGTATGCCTGCCGCAGGGCACAGGTCCAGACGACGGCACGGGGAGTCGACGCGGCGTCGACCGCGGAGCCGCCGACGCGTTGGTCGTCGCTGACGGCATACGCCTCGGAGACGCCCTTCGGGGAGAGCCGGGGCAGCGCCAGCAGGGGGCCCGTACCCGGCCAGATCTGGGCCTGTGCCGGGGGCGCCGTCTCCGGCGGGAACGGTCCGACCACGTTGCTGTCCAGAGCGGTGCCCACACTTACGTTGGTGGTGGGGCTGATGGCCTCGAAGGTGCCGCTGGTGCGCTCCCCGAGCAGTCCCGGTTCGTTCTCGGTCGTGTACGGCGGAAGCCACTGAGTGGGGGTCCGGGTGTCCAGCCGTGTGAAGTCGTGGGTGCCCACGATCCGTCCGGTGCGGTCGATGTCCCGCGGGTACCAGTAGTCGTAGGGCACCCCCGCGGGCCAGAACCGCTGGAGCGGTACGGCCGCGTCGCTGCTCCGGGCGGACCAGAAGAGACCCGCCGACCACGATTCCTCGTCCTTGACGGCTTCGCCGGAACCGGCGATCTGCCCGGCGTTGTTGAGGGCGGTCACCGAGGTGAGCGAGTATCCGGCCGGCGGCGCGAGCCTGCGGTGGATCCGGGCGCCGTCCCATTCGAGACCGATGAGGGCGCCGCCCTTGACCCCGTCTCCGACGATCAGGCCCCGGTCGTTGACGTCCGCCGCGTGCGTCCCTTCCGGCAGCAGCGTCACTGTGCGGGCCCCGGCGCGGAAGCTGAACGCCGCGGTACGGCCCAGGGCATGCAGGGACCCGACCATCAGCCCTTTCGCATTGACGGCCGCGACCTCACCGCCGGTGAATCCGGCGGGCAGCGGTACGCGGTGTACCCGTGTACCGGTCCAGTACACGGGCAGCTCGTGTGATGACCCCACGGCCAAGGCGTTCGGCCCAAGTCCCTTGACCTGGCTGCCTCCTGAACCGGGCAGGGAAGCCAGGACCTGGAGGGCGGGCCGGCAGTCCGCGGGCGTGCGGGAGCCGTCGGTGGGCCGCGCCGGTGCGGCCGGCGCCGGGCTCGCCGTCAGCAGGGGGGTGAGGAACGCGGTCGCGACAACCGCCACCGCGGCACGGATATGTCTTCGCATCATGGTCTCCGTTTCCGAGAACAGTGGAATGAGCCCCCGTCAGCACTGGTACGACCCCCGTCAGCACTGGAATGACTCCCGTCGGTACTGGAATAGGTCGTGAACACCCGAAAGGGCTCGGGAGCGCCGGAGGGGTGGAGCAGGCGGCCGCTGCGCTCAAGGGAAATGCGTCATTCGGTCACCACGCATCGCTGTTGCGCGGAGCGCTGGTGGCGTGGTGCGGCGTGCGGGAGCTTTGCGGAATCAGTGCGGGAGGCAGGGGGCCCGGCCGTGCTGCCGCTGCGGCTGGCCGACCCTCGTGCACGTACCGTCCATGCCCTTCATGCACTTCCTCCGGTACCGGTTGGGGAAGTTCCGCGGACCGGCACCTTTCCTACCGTATCCATGACCATTCGGGACAATTGTGCCGGCCAATGGCCGGAAAGCGCCCGGGAGTGTCCGGGAGTGTCCGGGTCCGTTTCCGGTGGGTTTCTGAGGAGCCCTGGAACCGGGAGATTCCGCCCGGCGCGCGCTAGCCGTGTTGACCAGGAGCGTTGTTCACGCGGCTGATCGGTGAGGAAGGGGCGGGCCTTCGGGGGGCGCCAACGGCGTTCGCCCGGCATCCCGTTCCGTGTGCGTCTGTCCCGAGGCCGGGTCCGACAACGTACCCGCGAGACCACACTTTCCGGACGTCGAACTCGATGTGCTGGATTACTGGGAACGCCACGGCATCTTCCACGAGACGGTGGAAGCGCGGAAATCCGACGAAATGTAGGCGTTCAAGACCATGTGGGACAAGGGGCTCATCTACCAAGGACATTCGGTTTCCTGGTACTGCCCCCACTGTGAGACGCCGCTGGCCAACGCGGAGAGCAGCGGCCGTATCGACGGCAGTGACATCCATCGCGACGCCAAGTCCGCTACGTCAGGCGCGGGGTGCGGCCGCCGTCCGGTTCCGACCGCGCGTCGGCGAGTCCATGCGTCCATGCGTCTGCGCGTCCGTGGAGAGGGTTCCGTGGAGGTTTTCAGGGCACGGCCTATTCGCCGTCCCACTGCACCGCGGTCAGGACGGCCCCGCCGTGGCGCCGTGCGTAACGGCAACTCACCGGGAGGTCGAACAGCACCTCGGCAACTCCGGTGACCGGTCGCAGATCCGCGAGGAGAGCGTCGTCCGGCAATCCGGCCGCCGCGTCGCGCAGCACCGGGTCTTCGCCCGACCTGGCGTCGGTGGCACGGACGGGCGCGACAGGTACCGCATCTTCTGCGGGCTCACACCACCGGTCGGTGAACGCCCTCCCGAAGGCATTGGTGTCGTCCGTGCCGGCCTCCGCCACGGCTTGGTGCACGCAGTCACCCAACCGTTGGAGCCAGTCGGGGAGCGAGAGCGCCAGCCGGCGGGTGTCGGTGGCGTCCCAGAACTGGAAGACCGGGCCCCAGGCACCGGTCTCCCGGTCGACGTCGACATAGAAGTGCCCGTCGCCGTGATCCAGATGGACGAACCAGTGGCTGCCCGGACCACCGGCGTGCTCCAGGTACCAGCTGATGTCGTGCCCGAGGTACTCACCGTTGTTGAAGGATTCGGTGAAGTCGACGTGCTCGGCCGAGGTATGTCCGTTCACCACGGAACGACGCACGGTGATCCGGATGCCGCCGACGGAGCGGAACAGCACGCGGATCTCTGCCGGCACCGGAACCGGCCAGGAGTCCATCCGGGCGTCGTCGATCCCCGGTTCCAACTCCACCAACCCACCGGAGACTTCCGGCAGTTGGCGCAACCGTGCCACCACCGCGTCGATGTCCGTCATCGCAGGTCCCCCCTCCGTGCCACGACAGGACTCTACTGACCGGGTCGGGCCAGGTGGCCACAGGGGCCCCGACGAGCAGATGACCGTGACGAGAGAGTGAGGGTGACCGCGGGGGTCCGGTGGCTGCGAGGAGGGTGACTGAGAGGTGACTACGAAGAGTACGTGCAGCCGTGCCCGCCGTAATGCCACTCGTACTGACCCATCACCCACGGGTCCGCCGTGATCGTGAAGGTGCCGCGCGGGGCAGGGCAGTGGAACGTCGTGGTGACGGTGTCATGGCCCGGCGGAGGCTCCTGCGACGCGGGGGCCGCGGAGGCGATGCCGGCGCCTCCGGCGCCGAACAGTGCGGTGGCGAAAACTATCGCGATGATCTTCTTCATCATGTCTCCCCGTTCCATCACTTGCGGGAACTGCCTCTAGGACGATACACGCAACCACCTAATTTCGGACAAGAGGTAAATTCACCTGATGTCCCAGATGTCCGGGAGGCGTGCGCAGGCGGGCCACTGCCGGGTCTGGGGGACCGCGGGCCTGAGAGTCGGAGGGGTGGGGTGAGCCCCGGTTGCCTCCATGGCTCAGGGCGTCAACCGGTCGGCTCTCGCCGCAAGGGCGGGACGGCAAGACCGGCACCTCGTTCTCGGTTGTGTCGCCGCGGGGGGCCCGAGGATCAGGTAGCTGCCGACGGAATCGGTATCTCACCCATAGCCGTTTACCTCTATCCACATTCACGGCTACGACACCGGTGCCCATTTTCGAGCCGATTGGCTCAAGGAACTACAGGGTGTTGTTGAACATGCGAATCCCGCTGTTCAATCTACCGCCTGGGGTGGAATGGGAAATGACGTTAAAATTTACTGGATCCAGCTCGGTCGACACGGCTCCCAAGGTGTAAAGCGTGTCACCAAAAATGTCCGCGCTGCGGTGTAGGCGTCGCACATACCGAGTGTGTATACCTTGCCGTTGAACGCCTTCACCTTGCCGCTGGACCTGCACCCACTTGACATTGAGGCGTCGCCGTAATCAATCGACCAGCTGACAGTGCTGCCCTTTACGGCAACGCTGAGCCCACCAATGGTGCCGGGTATCGCTGGCTATAATTCCGACGGCTTTGTTCCAGTGGAGTGCACCAGTGGACAGAGAGCGACTTGTTTGCAGGCGATCGCATAGCGAGTCACCGCCCGGGTCGCGTGTGCCGAAGATGAAGGCGCCCATAATCTCGGAACTGCTACGGTTCATATTGCACAATGAGAGCTGCCTTTAAATGTCGGGCATGTCCCGCTAGAGACTTTTTGAGGGTGCGGGTTAAGAGGGGCCGTGACGGCTGTCGTGGGCTGCGCTATGCCGTTGGGTTGAGGTATCCCGACGGCGGTGGGCGTTGGCTTCGGGCGGTCGGTACGCCCTGGCCTCCAAGGAACGCCTGGCGCCTGCTCCTCGACGATGGCACCACGGAGGACGCCGACTTGGTGGTCGGCGCCGACGGCGCCTGGTCGCGCATCCGCCCAGCCCTGTCGGACGCCACACCCGGCTACACCGGTGTCACCTTCGTCGAGACCGGTTTCGACGACTGCGACACCCGCCATCCCGCCCTCGCGCGCATGGTCGGCAACGGCACCTGCCGCGCTCGGCCCAGGTCGCCCAGGACTGCGCCGAGGCACTCGACAACCTCATTCCCCCGACGGACTCCTGAGCAAGCGCCACCACCGCACCGGCCATGGGCCCGACACTGCCGGATGGCAGCGCCCCGGGCCCGGCTCGATGACCCGCCGGCGCCGTCTTTGGCTCACGTTGCGTCAGGAGCTCTGAGCGTCGACGCTCAACAGCGCGGCCGTTGAGCGATGTTGACAGGTCACGAGTGCCGCGCGGGCGCGGCCGGTTCCGCCGCGTGGGACGCGACGTACGAGGCGTACTACGCGTCGACCGCTCAGGCCGAAGACACTCGCGACGGCACGCTGCGTCCGGAGGTCGGTGACGGCACGATCGAGGCACCACATGGGCGGCACCACCGCCGTGTCAACGGCCGTCGTGCTGTTGGGCTTTGCCCTTCTCTCCGCGGTAGCGCTGATCACGCTCGCCCGCCCCTGGCAGGGCCATGGCGAGCCGGCCGGCCGACACTGAGTTGTCGTCGCGCTCGCTGTCGGCAACAAGCCCTACCTGGCGAAGCTCTTCACCCATTTGCGCACCTGGAAGGCGCCCATCGCCAGGATCACCAGTCCGATGCCGAACCACACAACAGAGCCCAAGGCCGCCCCGACACCGACCTCCCGGAAGTGCCCCTCGCTGCCCACCCAGGACTCGACCACGGCACGCTTCTCGCCGGCCGCATAGTCGTCCGCGTTCTCGAGCCTTCCACTCCACGCGTCGTCGGCAGTCCCGCCACGAGGGGTAAAGTCGCCGCCGCACTCGTAGTCGGAATTCTTCCTGCTGGGATTGGTGTCGATGCAGTAATCGACCGTGAAGGTGCCGCGCGTGCCCACCAGACCGGTGGCCTGCACACCCTGGACACCGTTGAGGAAGACAGCTCCGGCGCCGACAAGCGTGAGCACGAGACCAAGGATCACCCCGCTGACCCGCCAACCCCACGCCGGTCTCGGCTCTCGCGGCCGTTTCTTGCTCTGCTCACGCGATATCGCACTGCTCACCTCGGCATCCTAGCGATCAGGCAATGCTGACCACGCTGCCCTCCGACGCAGAGGCGACCATGGCACGGGGGCTGCGGATGCCGCCACTGGACGGCAAGGCACTGCTCGACTGTTCCGGTCGTGGTCGGTGGACTGGACGCTTGGCTCATCGGTCGGCCGGCCCCGTCCTACGGGCCGCTCGGGGCGCTCGGGGCGACTGTGGGCTTGCGCCTTCCCATTCAACGGGGCGGCGGGGTGGCTGGGCACTGCTCCCGCCGCTACGTGAGTGAACTCGCGCAGTCCGCGGCACCCGTCACCGCGCGCCCGTGACCGTGCGTTTGTCACCGCGCGTTTGTCACCTTCCCAACAGCGGACGCAGATGGGCGTGAGCCCACCCACTGAGTCGGGTGGGGGTGGTGGTGAGCAGGTCGCGCGCCTGCTCGGGCACCAGGTCGCGCGACCCAGCGGTCATTCCCACGATGCCCTCCACCGCTGATGGAGGCAGCCCGGCCGCGCGCAGCGCATCCCGCACCCCGTCGTCGCTGACGAGGTCGAGCCGGACCGGGCGTCCGAGCGCCTCGGTGAGGGTCTGCGCGACCTGGTGGAAGGTGAGGTCTTCCGGCCCGTGGACGGCCTGCACCAGCCGGCCCTGCCAGGTGTCGCTCAGCAGCCGGGCCGCGACCACATCGCCGATGTCACGCGGATCGACCCATGGCATCGGGTGGTCGGGATCGAACGCGGTGGTCAGAATGCCTTGGGAGAGTCCTTCGACGTCAAACAGCAAGTTGGTGAAGAAGTACGCGCACACCCCTCCAGCTCCCGCACCCGTGCCGCCTGGCGGACGCCAGTCCCGGTCCGTGCCCTCCAACCGGATCCGGGGAATTCCGCAGAGCGTCTGCCACCGGAAGCGGTAGTACGGGCTGACCGCGTCCATCAGCGCCACCAGCGCGGCCGTGGCGTCGGTGGGGGTGGTGGTGGAGAAGGCCGGCTGGAACAGGTCGGCCACCCCGTCACCGATCCGGTCCCGCAGGGGTTGTTGGACCAGATTGCGAGTGCTCCCAGTCAGGAGGGTGCGAACCTAGGGCCCGTCTCCGATCGTGATCACACTGCGGAGTGGTGGAGTGAGGGGCTGCCACAAAATAAGGACCAGGCGACGGCTGGGTTGCCTATATTCCTGTTCATGCCCGAGATGCAGCTGCTCCGTCCAGGCCACGCTCCCGCGCTACTCGCCTTCGAGCAGGAGAACCGCGCTTACTTCGCCGTGTCCGTCCCTGACCGAGGCGATGACTACTTCGCTCGGTTCGACGAGCGGATCCGTGCCCTGCTTGCCGAGCAAGAGGCTGGTGTCTGTTACTTCCACGTGCTGGTCGGCGCCGAAGGTGAGGTGCTGGGGCGGGTCAATCTCGTGGATGTGGCGGATGGCGGCGCCGAACTCGGGTATCGGATCGCAGAGCGTGCCGCGGGCCGGGGGCTGGCCACCTGGGCCGTGCGGGAGCTGTGCGCCCTCGCTGCCAACAGCTACGGGCTGACCATCCTGCGTGCCGCGACCACGCTCGACAATGCGGCATCGCGGGCCGTGCTGTCCCGCTCAGGGTTCGCCGTCGTCGGCGAGAGACAGCTTTCGGGTCGCCCCGGTCTGTCATATCTCCGCAATCTCGCGGATTTCAGCGCTCCGCCCGGTGCGCCGGCCGCCCGTTAGGGAGTGCCTTGAACCGTGATCATCTGGAGGTTCGCAGGCTTCGGATCCAGATGCTGATCGCAACCCAGGCAACCCAAGGCCGGCGCACGCCGAGCTCGTCGCGCTCAACTCGGCGCCGCCACCGGAGGAGATGGCACGACAGGCGGACCGTGTCGACCTGATCATCGGCCAGTGCAATCACGGAACGGCTCCCTACGGAACGTCGTTCGACGACGTCCGGCAGCGCGTCACCCGTGCCGAAGTCCACGTCCTTCCCGGTCAGGGGCACCTGGCCCACATCCAGGCGCCGACAGAGCTCGGCCACCTGCTCAACGGCCTCGCCGCTGTCCGATGAGCAACCATGCCGACGTCATGACCTCGTACAGCAAGGTGCTGTCGCCGTACAGCCAGGTTCCGTCTCTCGGTCATGACCGGAGAGACAGCACCTAGGAAGTGACCCTCACAGTCAGCCCGTAGTCCAGCTCTGAACCATCGACGAGCACCGCCTCGACCGTGCGAGTACTGGGGTCGATGTCGGCCACGATCCCGTTCCCGGCGTAGCGGGGGTAGCCCGAGGCGCCCGTCTCGCCCGTCGCCTCGACGACCGCTGATCGCACGGCTGAGTCCTCCACGGAGGCGCCGCCACTGTCCTCGACGTGTTCGGGGACCAACAAGATCCTGAAGCTTTTCGGCTCTGTAGTCACGCTCCGATATTTAAGTGCCTGTGCCACCAGCCGTGGGACAGGCGCACGGTGGATGAGGCAAATCGGCTGGCCCTTTGTGCGGATGCCGCCGGAGGGTGCGAAGGCCGTCCACACGTTTCGGCGGTCACCGGCGGATCGCCTCCGTACCTGTCGGCCACACTCTGGCCGGGGCGCCGACTCCTCGCCGCGGCGGCCCAGGGCGGAGACGAGGCGTCGCTCGCCGCATTGGTCTCAGGTATAGATCCGCTTGTTCGACGGTCCGCGTTCTCATGACGTGCGCGAGCAGCCCGGAGGGCACACGGTGAGAGCGATCCAGACCACATGCCGTCACCGTCACCGGCACCGGAACCGACGCATCAGACAGAAGCTCTGAGCCGTGCCTGATTCGGACCGGAGGCTCCCCGTGTGGCGCCGGCGGACGTCAGGGTCCCCCTTAGGGAAGCGAGGCCCAGCACTCATCCCTGCTCGTGAGCGTCGACGTGCTTCCACCGGCCTACGCTGAAGCCAACTCCAGCCGCTCCAAGTAGAGATGAGGCCGCCGTCCCGTGTCGCACCGCAAGGTCATCGCCGCCTCCGTGCTTGTTGCCACCGCCGCTCTGCTGGCCCTCGCCGGCACTCCAGCCATGGCGACCGCGCATCCGGCGTCGGTGCCGATCGGACCGCGCTCCAGCAGGCCCTCGACGCCACCGTCAGCGCCGGAGTGCCCGGAGCCGTGGCCGAGGTGCGGGACGGGCGTGGGGTGTGGCGTGGCAGCAGTGGGACAGCAGATCTGGGCAGTGGGCGTGCTGCCCACGCCGGGGACCGGTTTCGGGCCGGGAGTGTGACGAAGAGTTTCGTGGCCACCGTCGTACTTCAGCTTGTGGCCCAGGGCAAGGTAGGCATCGATGACGACATCGAGCCGCAGCTGCCCGGTGTGGTTCCCCATGGCGACCACATCACCGTGCGGCAGTTGCTCGATCACACCAGCGGCCTGGCCAACTACACCGACGTGCTGCTGAAGAAGCCCGACCCGTTACGGGATGCGCAGAGGGCCACGCACACCCCGCGTCAGCTGATCGCGCTCGTCGCCGACATGCAGAACAGGCCCGCCCCCGGCACGGTCTGGGAGTACTCCAACACCACACGTCGCCCTCGGGCTGCTCGTCGAGCATGTCACCGGGCAGTCGCTCGGGCACGAGATCGACCACCGCATCGTGCAGCCCCTGCGCCTGAAGGGCACTTCCTAGAGTCGGCCGCCGGCCGCATCGCGCTGCCCAGGCTCCCAGCCGAACTGTGCAGATGCGACCACACGGCCCAATGTCAGCGGTTTCCGCCGCCCTCCCCATGCCAGCGTGTTTTCCCATCAGGGGGTCATGGAGTCCGGCGGGGAGCCAGAACCCTTGCATTCACTCCCCGGCTGCATCGAGGAAGATCTGCGCCAGTTCGCGCGGCTGGGAGAACATCGGCCAGTGGCCGGTGTTCATCTCGACCATCTGCCAGTGATTGCTGGTCAGCAGCTCGGCCACGTCGTCGTCGGGCTCGGCCCCGGCGAGCAGGCAAGCGATGTACGTCGCCGGAAGCTCGCCGAGTGGCTGTGCCAGCACGGCGGGTTCGGTCAGCGTGGCGCCCGGGTGCGGCGTCGAGCCACCCACGATTCGTGTGATCTGCTCATCGGTGAGGCCCTGGCCGTCGAAGTGGGCTGCGGGCACGAGCGGCCAAAATCCTCCGTTCTCGGCGATCGATGCCTTCACCATCGCCCCGCCGTCCGGCCAGGCGGAGACGAACGGCTCGCCATCGGTCGGAACGCTGGAGTCAACGAAGACCACGCGGGCCAGCCGGTCGCCGATCCGCTCCGCGGCCTGGCCAACCGGGATGCCCGAGTAGCTGTGACCTACCAGGACGACGTCGCGCAGATCCTGGCGTTCGACCTCGTCAACGATGTCCTGGACGTGGGTCTGCTGCCCGGCCGGCACGCCCCGCTTGTCGGCAAGACCGGACAGCGTCAACGGGTGAGCGCCGTGGCCGGCCGCACGCAGATACGGCACCACCTCGTCCCACGCCCACGCCCCGAGCCGCGCGCCTGCAACCAGTACGAAATTCGCCATGACTGCACCGTAGCGGAGCAGGCCGAGCACTGCCCTGAAAGCACTTTCGATACGCGTCCCAGGTTGTGTCTTGAGCCGTGATCAAGACAGGACCTGGGCAGCCACCATGGGGCGAGCTTCGAAGATCACAGCCCCAGTTCGGGCTGTCGCGGCAGGCCAGGAGCCACCCCGAATCGCGGTCGGCGTAAGGGCCACGATCACTCGCCCCCTGGCAGCTCGCTCCGGCCCGAACCCGCTCCTCCGACCTCAGCTGTAGCCTGCCTGCCGCTAGCTGACACGCATGCACATTGCAAGGAGTAGTGATGTTCGACCTCATCGTCATCGTGCACGTTCCCAAGGTCGAAGACATCACTCCGGTCGCTGACGCCCTGGCCCGAATGCGCCCGCTGTGCCTTGCCGAGGACGGCTGTGTCCGTTGGGAGGCGTACCACTCGCAGGAGGATCCGGCCCGTTTCGTCCTGGTCGAGCGCTGGGCGACTCGGGAGCACTGGGAGACCCACGATGCCGGCGAAGCCATCCAGAAGATCTATGTGCCCGAGATCATGCCGCGCATCGAGCGCGAGGTGCACCCGAGCGCTCCGGTACGGCTCTGAAGCCAGGGCCTGCCTTGAGCCGTGATCAAGATGTCGGACGTCTCCTCCGGTGACCGTTGGTGGCTGGTAGAAGCCTGGTATAGCGCGGACCGAACGCGCGGACGCTGAGCAGGAGTTGACCGAGCAGCAGTTCCTGCCAAATCGGCAGGTCCGGCCCGCGGCCCGCAGCCCGTATCCGGAGCATCTGCGGCAGCAGTTCGAGGGCGTGATCTGGAAGCGTGCTCTGGAAGTTCCGCTCGGGCAGTCAATGGCGGGAGACGCCGCCGGAGTTCGGTGACTGGCAGACCGTTCACAACCGCTTCGTCAGTGGCGCGAGGCGGTGTTTTCCCGGTCCTTGGTGGGGGAGGCGGCGTCCATCGGCCGGCCCGGCCGGCCCGGCCGGCGCACCGCACGTCCGTACCTTTCTGTCCCCACCGGCCGGTTCACCGTGCTCGGTCACGAACCCTTGTGCTCGTTTCTGTTCTACATAACACTCTCAATGCACAGAAGCGCGCACCACTGAACATGTTCGAACCTTGAGTGACGGCCGGTCGAGTCGAGGAGAGCAGACATGACGCAGTTCAGCCGACGGAGATTTCTGAGTGCGGCCATGGTGGGGGGAGCGTCCGTGGGGATCGCCCTGGGCGGTGGCCGTATGACCCTCGCCCAGGCCGAGAGCCCGCGAGGGCTGACCATCCGCGGGAACGAATTCCTGCTGGACGACGAGCCGTTCCGGATCCTCTCGGGTGCCTTCCACTACTTCCGGACGCATCCCAAGGACTGGCGGGACCGGTTGCTGCGGATGCGGGCCATGGGGCTGAACACGGTGGAGACCTACGTCGCCTGGAACTTCCACCAACCGCATGAGGAGAAGGCCGACTTCACCGGATGGCGCGATGTTGCCTCCTTCGTACGGACCGCGGACGAGGTCGGGCTCAAGGTGATCGTGCGGCCGGGACCGTACATCTGCGCGGAATGGGACTTCGGCGGCCTCCCGGCCTGGCTCCTCAAGGACAAGGATGCGCCACTGCGCCGCTCCGACCCCGCCTACGAGCGAGCGGTCGACGCCTGGTTCGCCGAACTGCTGCCCCGGTTCGTCGATCTGCAAGCCACACGTGGTGGGCCCATCATCGCCATGCAGGTCGAGAACGAGTACGGCAGCTACGACGACGACCATGCGCACCTGGAACATCTGCGGGACACCATGCGGGCACAGGGCGTGGACAGCCTGCTGTTCTGCTCCAACGGGGCCACCCAGGAAGCGCTGAACGCCGGCAGCCTCCCCGATCTCCTGTCCACCGTCAACTTCGCCGGAGACCCCACCGGCCCCTTCGCGGAGCTGCGCAAATTCCAGCCGGACAAGCCCCTGTTCTGCACGGAGTTCTGGGACGGCTGGTTCGACCACTGGGGAGAAGAGCACCACACCACCGACCCGGCGCGGACCGCCGCCGACGTGGAGAAGCTCCTCGATGCGGGAGCGTCCATCAACTTCTATATGGCGGTGGGCGGAACGAACTTCGGTTGGTCCGCGGGTGCCAACCTGAGCGACAGCGGCTACCAGCCCACCGTCACCAGCTACGACTACAACTCACCGATCAGCGAGTCCGGCGAACTCACCGAGAAATTCCACAAGGTGCGTGACGTGCTGGCCAAGTACACCACCTTGCCACGCGCGCCCCTGCCGGCCACGCCGCGCCGCATGCCTGCCCAGAGGGTCGCCGTCCGGGAGTCGGTGCCGTTGATGGACATGCTCGACGCGCTGAGCAGCACTCCGGTGCGGCATACAACTCCCGTGCACATGGAGGCAGTCGGGCAGTCGTACGGACTGATTCACTACCGCACCCGGGTGCGGGGGCCGCAGGGGGCCAAGGGCCTGAGGGTCACGGGCCTGGGCGACCGTGCGCTGGTGTTCGGCGACGGCAAGCGCATCGGCACCTTCGACCGCAACCAGCCGGACCACACCGTCGATTTCACCGGGGCGGGCGCGTCCAGCACCCTCGACCTCCTGGTCGACCCCACCGGTCGGGTCAACTTCGGCCGGAGCTTCAACGACCCCAAGGGAATCAGCGGCAAGGTCCTCCTCGGCGACGAGGAACTGAGTGACTGGGAGATCCGCCGACTGCCTCTGGACAACCTCTCGGCTCTGAAATTCGGCAGCGGAGACACACCGACCGGCCCCGCGTTCCACCGGGCCCGGATCCATGTCGACACCCCCGCCGACGGCTTCCTCGCCTTTCCGGGCTGGGACAAGGGCATGGTGTGGCTCAACGGGTTCGCGCTCGGCCGGTACTGGTCCCTCGGGCCGCAGGTCACCCTGTACGCGCCGAGCCACTTGTGGCGGCGGGGGCGGAACGAGCTCGTCGTCCTGGAGATGGAGCGGACGGGGGACCGGATCGAGGTACGGGCCGAGCCCGACATCGGTTAGGTTCCGCGTCGCCGTCGACGGCCTCATAGCAGGCTTCGATCAGGGCACGCAGCGCGGCCCGGGGCGGGCCGTTCCGTACCGCAAGGTAGGTCCGCATGACGAGGGCCGGCCCGCTCAGGGGACGGAACACCACGCCGGGGACGGGGAGCTGGTCGGCGTGCGGGGCGTAGAAGACCGTCCAGGACGGCTTGCCGTGGCCGATGGCGGCGAGGGTGTCCTGATCGTTGGTGAACTCCGGGCCCAGGACGGGCGCGTAGCCAGCCGTACGGCAGGAGCGCATCACCAGGTCGTGGAGCGCGGGGTTGCGGGAGCGCGGGGAGAGCCGCAGCGGCAGTTCCGCGAGCCGGGCCAGTTCGACGGTCTCCCGCGCGGCCAGCTCGTGGCCCGCGGGCAGCGCCGCCACCAGCGCGTCCTGCCACAGCGGCAGGAACTCCAGCTCAGGGTCGGCCCGTTCACCGCGCAGCAGGGCGGCGTCCAGGTCACCGGACCGCACCTGCGCCAGGCGCTCCTCGGTGCTGCCGGTGACGAGTTCGCACTGCGCGCGGCCGGTGTGCCGGGCGAACGCACTGAGCACGACGTCCAGCCGGACACCCAGCCCTGAGCTGGTGCCGAGGCGTACCGTCGCGGCCTGTTCGGCGCGTAGTTCGTCGACGGCCTCGCGGGCGCGTGCCTGGAGGGCGAGCATCTCCCTGGCGTACGGGAGGAGCCGGTTGCCGGCCTCGGTGAGCCGGACGACGCGGGTGGAGCGGGCGAACAGCTCGGTACCCAGTTCGCGTTCGAGCCGGCGGAGTTGCTGGCTCACCGCGGACTGCGCGATGTGCAGCCGCCCGGCGGCGCGGCCGAAGTGCAGTTCCTCCGCCACGGTGAGGAAATAGCGCAGCTGACGCAGCTCCATGGCCCCGGTCGCCCCCTGTTCGCCGTGACCGCCATTGATCACTGTTCGCGATCAGTGTAGGTGCGGATCGCTCATTGGCCGGCGGGGGTGATCGCGGTTGGCTGGGGACATCACGAACCGCGCGGCCCGCAAGGGCCCACGAGGCAGAGGGGACCGCCATGCCCAGCCTGGACGTCAACGACACCACGCTCTATTACGAGGACGAGGGGGCTGGCCCGGCACTGCTGTTTCTGCACGGCTGGGGTACCAGCGGCCGGACCTGGGGCGCCCAGCTGCCCGATTTCACCCGGGACCATCGGGTCGTCACCGTCGACTGGCGGGGCTGCGGGCGGTCGGCCCGCCCGGTCCGTGGCAACACCACCGCCGCGGTGGTCAGCGACCTGGTGACGCTGATCGGCGCGCTGCGGCTGGACCGGCCGGTGCTCGTCGGCTCGTCGATCGGCGGGGCCTTCGCCACGGAACTGGCGCTGCGGAGGCCCGAGTTGACCGGCGGCGTGGTTCCCGTGGGCGCGCCGGGGTACTGGCCGTCGTCGGAGACTCAGGCGGAGCTCGTGGCCGCTCTGCGCCGCGATCGGGCCGGTACGGTCGCCGACTGGGTGCCGGGGTGGTACGCGCCTGGCACCGCGCCCGCGCTCATCGACTGGACGATCCGTCAGATCCTCGACTCCGGTGTCTACATCGACGAGCACCAAGCCACTGCCGACGTCTATGACCCGCGTCCGACACTGCCCGGGCTACAGGTGCCGGTCCACTACCTCCACGGTGAGCTGGACACCGCAATCCCCGTGGAAGTGCCCCGGACCTGCGCCGCCCTTACGCCCGGCGCCGAGGTCGGCGTGATCGCCGGCGCCGGCCATATGCCGCACCAGGAGCGCCCCGAACGGTTCAACGCCGCGCTGCGCGCCGTGCTCGCCCGGATGGCTTCGGCCGCCCGATGAGTGCGGGGGGCCGAGCTCAGGCAGGTCGTGCAGCCAGGGAAGACACCGCCCCCGGGCCCGCAGTCGCCCTTGGGCCCGGAGTTGTCCTTGGCCCCGGAGTCGGCCCCTTGGCACCCAGCCCGACCGGGCGTTGACACTCCGCCGTGACCACGTGTTCCGGCCGAATGCGGGCAGGGACCATGAGAGCTTCCGTGTCCATCAGCTCAGGCAGCTCAGGCTGCCGGTCTCGCAGAAGGCGGAAGCGGGCCCGCCGCCGTGCCTGGGCGGCGAGCGTCGTCCTATGCGGCCGGGCAGTGGCCGGGCCGGGTTCCGAGCCGAGCGGCACAGGCCGCTTCCGGCGCGAGCACGTGCTCCGCCTCGCCGAGCTGATCCCGGCCCCGCAACTGCACCTGCGCCTACACCTGCGCCTACCCCTGCGCCTGCACAGGTGTGTCTTGGACCGCCGGCAGATGGGCCGCCGATTCGTCGCCCATCCCCGGCCATCATCGCCCCCCGCGCCGTCCGGCGATTCGCCACCGGGCTCAACCCCGCTTTCCCTTCCTCGGGCAGCCCTGTATGTCAGGCGGAGGCGTGGATGACCGGGCAATGACCGGTGGTAATGACCGGTGGTGTGGCAGGGTGGACGATATGTGCGGCCGATATGTCTCCACCCGCCGTCCGCAGGACCTGGTCGACCTGTTCGACGTGACACGCTGGGATTCCGACCTGGTGCTCGACCCGAGCTGGAACGTGGCCCCCACCGACGACGTGTGGTCGGTGCTGGAGCGCGTCGAGCGCGACACCGGCGAGGTCACCCGGCAGCTCCGGCCGCTGCGCTGGGGGCTGGTGCCGTCGTGGGCGAAGAGTCTGAGTGCCGGCGCGAAGATGATCAACGCCAGGGTGGAGACGGTCGCGGAGAAGCCTGCCTACCGGCGGGCCTTCGCCAAGCGCAGGTGCCTGCTGCCGGCGGACGGCTTCTACGAATGGCAGGCGGTCGCGGCGACCGAGACGACCAAGGCCCGCAAGCAGCCGTACTTCATCAGCCCCGAGGACGGCCAGGCCATGGCGCTCGCCGGCCTGTACGAGTTCTGGCGCGCCCCCGACGTCTCCGACGACGATGCGCCGGGGGCGTGGTGGGCCACCTGCACGATCATCACCACCGAGGCCACCGACACCGCCGGACGTGTCCACCCGCGGATGCCGCTGGCCATCGCCCCCGCCGACTGGAGCGCCTGGCTCGACCCTGCCCACGAGGACCCCGGCGAGCTCCGCGCACTGCTCACAGCCCCGGCCGCAGGACACTTGGACGCCCGCGCCGTCTCCACCGCGGTCAACAGCGTACGCAACAACGGGCCGCACCTTCTGGACGAGATCACCGACGCACCGTCCGACGGCTGACGGCGATCGGGTCGGCGCTCAGATGCGGTACCTGGTCAAGCCGCACCAGGCCGTCGAACCCTCCAGCAGGCAATCTGAGCGGCTTCGGTGACGGGCCTCGGTGAAGGGCTTCGGTGAAGAATTTCGTGACGGCTCCAGCCGGCGGCCGTCATCCTTCGGTCGCATCCCTCCACCACTCCATCGGCCGTGCGGCGGAGGCGAGTTAGCCCGTGGAGCGATCCTGGGCGGCCTGCCTGAATGGACCTTCATTTACCGAACGGGCCGGCCCTGGCCCCACGGAACCGAGGACCGATCATGCAGTTGCTCCGTCACACCGAAGAACCCGTTGCCGCCCGCCCCGGACGACTCCGTGCCGCATGGCGGGCCGTCCACGAGCCTGTCGTCGGAGTGGCGGATGCAACTCGTCGCCTGCGCCGTGCCGTTCACCCTCCTGTTCCCCGTCTCCGAGATCCGGGGAACAACGCTCCGGGGCGACGTCCTGTCCGCCGACTAGCCAAGCCGGGCCGGCGGCTGGGAGGCCGCCTGGTTCTCTCTCTGCTCCGCGCCGCTGATCCTGTGGGCCCCTGCTGGCCGTGCTGAGCGCGTACGGGAAGCGCCGTCGCGCGGCCGGGAACGTGCCTGCGGCTGCTTGAGCACCGGAAGCCGGTCGTGACCCGTCAGCCCAAGACGCGGCGCCGCACGACTGTCCCGGCAGGGCGCCGGCCAACCATCGAGATGGCAGAGCGTCGGTCCACCCCGCCCAGCACCATGGCGTCATCGGCTTCGTCATCGCCGGACCGGGCCGGTGATGCTGGATCAGTCGCCGACGGCCTTGGCCCAGTTCTCATGGACGGTGCGCACCGCCTTGTTCAGCTGGGTCTCGGTCGGGAACTGTGGTGTGCCCTCGACCGTCGGCAGCCGGGCGGCCAAGGTCTTGTTGAGGGTGCCGTTCTTCGCCATGGCGTCCATCAGCACCGGGCGGGCATAGTCCACGAGGCGGAGGTTCTGGCCTTCCGAGCTGAAGAGGTACTCCTGCCACAGTCGCGCCGCGGCCGGGTGGGGGGCGTCCTTGTTGATCGCCTGCGCGTAGTACTGCGAGAAGCTGCCGTCGAAGGGAATGGAGACCTTCCAGTCCACGTCCGTCCCGCGGAGCTGGTCGATGTGCTGGAGGTTGAGGTAGTCCCACTCGATGCTGATCGGTGTTCTGCCCTTGGCGATCGCGGCCGGGTCGGGGTCGGCCCGGTTGTAGTTGCCTGCCTTGTCGAGCCGGGCGAAGAATTCGATGCCTGGCTGGATGTTGTCGAACGACCCCCCGTTGGCGAGTGCCGCCGCGTACACGGCGGCGAAGGCCGATCCCGCGGTCGTGGGTTCGCCGTGGATCGCGACCATGCCCTTGTACTCCGGCTGGAGCAGATCTGCGAAGGACGCGGGGCAGGTCCGCACGCGGGCGGCGTCGCAGCCGATGGAGACGTAGCCGCCGTAGTTGTTGTACCAGCGGGCCTTGGCATCCTTCTGCTCCGGTGGGATCTGGTCGAACTGTGCGGCCCGGTAGGGGGCCAGCAGGTCCTGCCGCGCCGCCGACTGGGCGAAGGAATCCCCCAGGTCGAGCACGTCGGGGGCGCGCTCTCGGCCACGGTAGCGCTTCACGGCATCGACCTCCTGCTGGCTGTGGCCGCTCGGATTGTCGATGCCGACCTTGATGCCGTACTTCTTCTCGAAGCCGTCGATCAGCCCGCTGTAGTTGGCCCACTCGCGCGGCAGCGCGATGGTGTTGAGCCTGCCCTCCCGCTTCGCTGCCTTGATCAGTGCCGCCATCCCGCCCACCTCCGCGGCGGATCCGGCTCGGGAAGGCTCGACCGGCCGGGTGGTTCTCCCTTCCTCGCAGCCGACGAGACCGAGCGCCGTAAGGCCGAGACAGCAAAGGAGAGCGCCCACGCGGACCCGATGATGTGTAGCCACGACGCCTCCAGCAGGACCAGGTGGGGGAGCGGTCCGCCGAGTGGGTGGCGGACAGGGACCAGAGCAGCCATGGCACGGTGCGGTCGTGTGGCCCGTACAGCGGCCCCGCTGCCACGGACGGCGCACGCCCAGAGAGGGGGCAGAACGCCGACGGGGCCTCGCAGTCCCGCCGAGCAGGCGTCCTCGGCAACCCCGCAGGGCCGTCGACACCTTGGCACGCAGACGGTCCTGACGCCGCCCCGCCGCGACGTGTCACTGCCCGAATTCTCTGTGCAGCAATGGTCCAAAACAGCGTACTCCGCCCCCTTGCGGGCCTCCGCCAAGACGGTGATCGTGCCAGGTCACAGCGGCGAGTAGGCGCCACGCGCGGAAGGAGGCTCCACGCCCGTCCCGAGGCACCGGGCGTGGGGCACCCGGTCGCGGTGCGCCGGGCGCGCCGCGCCATGGCCTCACCACTCCCCGCTGTGGTCCCAACGGCTGAGAAGGTCTTCCTGCGACTCCTCTTCCGCGGGCAGGGCGTCGGGGCCGACCGTCTGAGCGGCCCAGATCGTCTTGCCCCTGGGGGAGTAGCGGGTGCCCCAGTGTTCGGCGAACTGCGCGACGAGGAAGAGGCCGCGGCCTTCTTCGTCGGTGTCCTTCGCCTGGCGGATGTGCGGGGAGGTGCTGCTGCCGTCGGAGACCTCGGAGATCAGGGTGCCGGGGGTGTGCAGGAGCCGCACGTGGATGGGCTCGGCGCCGTAGCGAATGGCGTTGGTGATCAGTTCGCTGAGGATGAGCTCGGTGCCGTAGGCGATGCGCTCCAGACCCCAGTCCGCCAACTGGCGGGCGCAGTCGTTGCGGACCGGGCTCACCGCCGCCGGGTCGCGGGACACGTCCCACTCGGCGACGTGTGCCGGGTCCAGCCGCCGGGTCCGGGCCACCAGCAGTGCTACGTCGTCGGTGGACCGGGCGGGCAGCAGCGATTGCAGGACGGTGGCGCAGGTGTCCTCCGGCGTACGGTCCGGTCCGGTGAGGGCCGCCCGCAGTGCCTCCATTCCGGCGTCCAGGTCGTGGCTGCGGTTCTCGACCAGCCCGTCCGTGTAGAGCACCAGCCGGGATCCCTCCGGCAGCGCCAGTTCGGCGGTCTCGAAGGGCAGGCCGGCGCCCAGGCCGAGCGGCGGGGAGACCGGCGCGTGCAGGAACTCCACTCTCCCGTCGGGGTGGGCCACGGCCGGTGGCAGATGGCCGGCCGTGGCCGCGGTGATCCGGCCGGAGACGGAGTCGTAAATGACGTACAGACAGGTCGCGCCGGTGATCGCCGGCCCGTCGTCGGTGTCCTCGTCCTGGACGTCGATGTGGGTCACCAGCTCATCCAGGTGGCCCAGCAGTTCGTCGGGGGAGAGGTCCAGGGCCGAGAAGTTGTGCACGGCGATGCGCAACCGGCCCATGGTGGCCGCCGCGTGCAGACCGTGTCCGACCACGTCGCCGATGACCAGCGCCACCCGGGCGCCGGGCAGCGGGATGACGTCGAACCAGTCCCCGCCCACTCCTGCCTGGGCGGGGAGATAACGGTGCGCCACCTCCAGGGCGTCCTGGTCGGGCAGGCCGCGGGGCATCAGGCTGCGCTGGAGCGTCATCGCCATCGTGCGCTCACGGGTGTAGCGCCGGGCGTTGTCGATCCCCACCGCGGCCCGCCCCGCCAGTTCCTCGGCGAAGGACAGGTCCTCGTCGTCGAACGGAGGGGAGCTCCCCGACCGCCAGAAGTCCACCAGCCCCAGCACCACTCCCCGGGCGCGCAGCGGTACGACCGCCAGGGAATGCACCCCGTGGTCCAGGATGCGCCGGGCGCGTTCCGGGTCCTGGGACCGCCAGCCGGAAGAGCCGGCCAGGTCCGGCTCCACCATGGAGCGGCCCTGGTCCACACCCGCCGCCACCGGGGTGCCCGGGACGAACCCCATCAGCTCGCCGACGGGGTGGAGCGGATGGTCCGGCGCCAGGCCGGCGATGGCCGTCCGGCGCAGCTCGGTACCCGCCCCGGCCGGCTCCTCACCTTTGAGGACCGGATCCAGCAGCTCGACGGTGACGATGTCGGCGAACCGGGGGACCGCCACCTGCGCCAGTGCCTCGGCAGTGCGCTCGACATTCAGGGTGGAGCCGATCCGCATCCCGGCGTCGTAGAGGAGCCGCAACCGCTCCCGCGCCACCTCGGCGCGCCCTGACAGCCACCTCAGTTCGGTGGTGTCGCGCAGGGTCACCACGCTTCCCTGGTGGGCTCCGTAGGGGGTGGTCGACCGCTTGTTGACGGCCAGCAGTCTGTCCTGCGCCAGGTGCACCTCGTCGGTGGCGATCCGGTCCGACGCCAGGAGCTCGGCGGTGCGGTGGTCCAGCCCCAGGTCGCCGACAGGGCGGCCCTCCGCGTCCGCCGGCAGGTTCAGAAGACGCCGTGCCTCGTCGTTGGCCAACAGCAGCCGCCCGTCGCGGCCGACGATGAGGACACCCTCCCGCACCGCGTGCAGGACCGCATCGTGATGCTCGTACATCCGGGTCATCTCGGCCGGCCCCAGACCGTGGGTCTGCCGGCGCAGCCGACGGCTCACCAGCCCCGCGCCGCCTCCGGCGAGCGCCAGCGCCCCGACCGCGGTGCCCAGGAAGATGGGCAGCTGCTGGTTGACCGATTTCTGCACCTTCTCCACGGTGACCGGTGCGGCGACGATGGCGACGACCTTGCCCGAGGAGTCCTTGACGGGGGCCGCAGAGACCACGGAGAGGCCCAGGGCGCCCTCGAAGGTCCTGGTGAAGGGCTTGCCCCGGGCAGCCTCGGCATACGGGCCGATGACGTGCTTGCCGATCTGCCGCGGGTCGCTGTGGGTGAGGGTGATCCCGTCGCGCTCGTACACGATGATCGCGTCGACGCCGGAGGCCTTCCGGGCCGCCTCGGCGAGCGGCTGGAGCTTCGCGGTCGGATTGTCGCTGTTCAGCGCCTCCTGGAGACCCCAGGAGTGCGCGAAGGACTCAGCGGCGGCGAGCGTCCGGTGCCGGGCGTCGGTCATGGTGTCCCGCTGGGCCTGGACGACGATGGCCACCACTGCCGCCGCGACCAGCAGCACCACGAGCACCAGCTGGAGGAGGAAGACTTCCTGGGCGACGCTGCGGGTGGGGAACGAGGGCGGTATGTGCTGCGGACCTCCGGCCCCCGCAGGACCTTCGTCCGGCTGGTCGCCGGTGCCGTTCCCGGCAGGGGCCACGCCCGGAGCTGCGGAACGGCCGGGGGCGCGGCTCAGCCAGCGCCGGAACCGCCCCGAATGTCCGCTCATGATTCACATTTATCCTGCTTTGCCGCGGCGCTGGCAAGGCGCGCTACGGCAGTTGCCCCACGGGTTGGAGAGAGGGGTGTCCGGTTGCGGGCCGCACCGGCTCGTGCCGGCAGGCGCCGGCTCGCACCGGCCCTCGTCGGCCTCGCCGCTCGACGGCATGGATCGTCGTCCGGTTGAGGGCTCCGAACCGTAATCCCGTCCGGCGGCAGGCGCTACCGCAGGAGCCATTTCCTCGTCAGCTCCATCACTTCGGCCCGGCTGCGACCGCCGTGGTCGGCGGCGATGAGGTGGCTGCCGATCCGCACCGAGAAGGTGATCATGCAGCGGACCTCGACGTCATCCTTGTCGGGGCAGAAGGAGCCGAACAGTGAGCGCAGGTAGTCCATCCGCCGGTTGTCGACGCGTTGAAGGCGGCGCGCGACGTCCTCGTCGCGCCGGGCCCAGTCGCGGATCGCGAGGTCGATGGCGGTGCCCGTCACTGCTTCGTCGCCGAGCGAAGCGACGAGGGTGAACAGCCGGTCCAGCTTGGTCCGGGCATTTCCCCCGCCGCTCTCGACCTCTTCGATCACCGCCTCGGTGACCTCGCGCTCCCACGTGTCGAGCATCTCCGCGAGCAAGGCGTCCCGGTTGCGGAAGTACCCGTAGAAGCCGCCCTTGCTGACGCTGAGGGACTGCGCCAGCGACTCGATCCGTACGGCCTCCGGACCGCCGGCGGCGAGCACCCGCAAGCCCTCCTCGATCCACCTGCCGCGAGGCGTGCGGGCATGGGCCATGGTGTGTCTCCCCTCACATCTTCCTCATCTATACGGTGCCGTATAACTGGGTCTAGTCTCATCTATACGCCATCGTATAGATAGGGGCTGGCTCATGAGACTCCCCAGAACCGCACACACATCCCGTCCCTGGCGGATCCACGAGATCGCCGGCGACTTCCACGTCGAGGACGTGTGGGCCCTGCCGACACCGGGCGGTCCGGACGACCTCCGGCACCTCGTGCGCCAGATCGCGAACAACGAGGGCGACGACGGGGGCGGCAGGGCAGCCATTACCTCGCCCGTGTACCGCGGGCTCTTCGCGGTCCGCTGGATGCTCGGGAGGCTGCTCGGCTGGGACAAGTCCGGCACCGGCATCGGCGCCCGGGTGCGGACGCTGCGCGACCGGTTGCCTGCGGACCTCCGTGAGTGCCCTCGGGGGCCCGACCCCCATTCGGTGCCGCTCACCTCCGTCTACCAGTTGCACGACGAGTGGGCGGCCGAGATCTCCAACCGGACCGTGCACGCGGTGATGCACATCGGCTGGGTCCCGGACGAGGCCGATGGCTATCGCGGCCAGATGGCCGTCCTCGTGAAGCCGAACGGGCTGTTCGGTGCCGTATACATGGCCGCTATCAAGCCGTTCCGGTACATGGGCGTGTATCCGGCGCTGTTTCGAGCGATGGGACGCACATGGCAGGCGAGTGCCGGCCAACGGAGCGCGGGATAGCGGGGGCCGGCGCAGCGCGTAACCGTCGCCTCGGCGAGCGCGAGCCGGCCGACCTTCCGTTCGGGCAATGCCCGCGATAGGGGGAGCGGCCGTGGAAAGGGCGAGGGGCCCGCTACGGGGGTGCAGGCCCCTCGTCCTCTCCACGGCCGCTCAGCCGTCGGCTTGCGACCGTGTGCGGAGCAGAGGTGCGTGGTGGGCACTGCTCTCCACGACTCCCTGTCGGGGTCGTGGAGAGCGTGTCCGGTAGGGCCCTGCCTCGCTTTGTGCCCGGGTCCGCCCGGAAGCATCCGTGTGCCGCAAGGGCGCAGGAGGGCAGGGGCGGAGACGGCCGAGCGCCGGGCGAGGGGCGTGCCCGGGCCGGGGCTACTGCGGTGCGGGCTCCTGGTACTTGAAGTAGGTGACCGGGGTGCTCGACTTGGGGGACTGGACGTAGACGCGGGCGGGGATGGCCTTGATGTGCTCCTTCTCCGGACCGGTGCCGGGGGCCCCGGGTACCGCCTGATACTGAACGAAGAGGTAGCCGACGTAGTAGGCACCGTCGCGCCGGCCTTGCAGGCTCCCCTTCTTGTCAGCCGGGAACTCCGTTTCGTACTTGTCCTCCTGCGTGCCCGTTACGCGGTTGAGGGAGGTGGAGGAGTAGCTGTAGGTGAAGCCGATCTCACCGCCGATCTCTCCCCCCGCGCCCCCATTGGCGGGAGTGCTGGTGACCTTGGGCGTGAACTTGCCACCCACCGACCAGACCGTGGTCGCGCTCTTCTCGTCGGTGACCTGTCCCGAGACCGAGTAGGTCTTCTTGCCCCCGCCCGCTATGCCGCCACCGGTTCCCAGCTTCGGATACTTGGAGCCGGGCCGGTCGTCGAGAACACCGACGAAGACGCACGGATTTGTTCCGGCGCTGTTCTGCGACCCGTCGGGGTGACGGCCCTCGCGGTACGACGAGGCCGGGTTCTTTTCGCTCATGGCCGTCGCGATGTTGTCGTCGTTGGTGTTCTGGCTGGTCTCGGGGTCCGTGATGGCCGAGTCCGCCAGCTGCTTGGCGGACTCCCCAACCCACTTGGGGGTGTACTTGTCCTCCGCGAACTTCTTCGCCGCCGCCTTGGCGTCCGCGAGCGCCTTCGTGGGGTCGTACTTGGGCATCACGTCCGGCAGGCTGACGGGATTGTCCCGGTCGGCGCCCTTCGGATAGCCCATCACGCTTTCCGAGGCCTCGACCTTCGCCCACCCCTCCATCGCCTTGTTGATGTCCGCGTCGGACTCGTACACCTTTGACTTGTCGATGATCGGTGCGTTCTGGCCGTCAGCAGCCGCGGCCGGTGACGCAGTGCCCGCCAAGGGCGCCGCCACCAGCAGGGCGGCAGCCACAGCCGTGGCACCTCTGACTCCTCGGACGGACGTCCTGCGCGATGCGGACAATGGATTCGTCATGGTGATAACTCCCTTGCTTCCTACAGGTGTTGAGCCACCCGCATTGCTGTGGCCACCGCACCGGGTGGTGCGAGCTGTCGCAGAAACACCTCGGAACACCGTCGTCGGGGTGTCCTGGTCGTCCGCGTGAGTTCTTGTCGTCGACGAGCGTCTGGTTCCCGTCGCCGGCCCTGGCTGGTGACGGAGCGCCGCGCCAGAGGACTGCGATCAGGGGGTTACGGTCACCGCGGCCGGCGCCATGGCGCATGGGCTCCTTCAGTCCTGGCGTCGGGCCTTCGGGCTCATGCAAGAGGCACGGTAGGAGGCCACTGTTCGTGCCGGCTGACGGCGGTGTGACGGCGCTTCGACCGACGTGTGAGCGTCGCATGACTGAGTCGGCAGGGCGTCAGACCAACGCCTGACCCGCCCGTCGGCGTCATCGGCTCCGTCGCGAGGGCGGGGACGCTGGAGGAGGTGGGTGACAGGGGTGGAAGAAGGGGGGAGGGGTGGAAGGGTGCGGCATGTCGACTCCTGGAAGAGGTCCACGTTCCCGACCATCGTGGCCGCGGTACACCCCCCAATTCATCGCTCTCAGGTCGGGATGCGCCGCCTTCCCAAAGGCAGAACCGCCGCGGCCACCTCGCCCTCAGGGACCACGGCCTCTCTGCCCAAAGACAGCCGCCCGACCGCCCCGGGCCTGGGGCTTCGCCGCCCCCGGCCCGGGACTTCGTCGGGCCCTCCACCCCGGCCGGACTCCTGTGCCGCTACGCGCACGAGGGACCGGGCCGACGGGCCCTCATGGGCGGCGGCCCCATGCGGAGATCATCGGGGAGGTGGCGAGGTCGAGGCGGCCCGAAGTGACGTTCGCGAGATGCCGGTCGATCTCCTCGTCCGTCGCGAGGCCTGCCGCGACCGCGAGCGGAATCCGGTCCGCAACCTGTTGGCCAAGGCCTGTTCGGGCCCGTACTCGTCCAGGCAGATCAGCGGCTGCGATGCCGGATCGGCGTCTTCCAACAGCAGCCACCCGCCCGGCCGTAGTGCGCCGACCATCGCGCGCAGGGCCCGTTCCCTGTCGGCCACAGGTACCAGCACCAAGCGGGCGTGGACGAAGTCTGTCGCCGGCCTCTGGAACGGCGCTGCGGCCAACGGGAGTGAATCTGAGACTCGTCCCGCAAACTGCCTGCTCCGATGGCATGATCGAAGCGTGCGCAGTGAACCCGGTCGGCCTGGTGCGATGAGGTATGTCCTGTTTGATGTCGATGGCACGTTGATCGATGCCGTGGACAATCAGCGCCTCGTGTGGCGAACGTGGGCAGAGCGCTACGGACTGGACCCCGATGAGGTCTACCGTGTGGCGCTGCGGACGAGGCCGATGGAGACCTTCGCGCAGGTTGCTCCGGACCAGGGCCCCGGGGAGTGCCTTGCCGCACTGCACGAGCTGGAGGACGAGGACGTCCGCTCCGGCGCCTATACGGCCTTCGGTGGCGCCTCGGAACTGCTGAGTGCTCTGCGGCCCGGGTCCTGGGCGCTGGTGACTTCGAACTATGAGCACCGGGTTCGTGGACGCTTCGCACGGACGGGCTTGCCGGTCCCGGAGGTCCTCGTGGATGCGGCCGCCGTGGCGGAAGGCAAGCCGTCGCCGGTGCCGTATCTGCACGCAGCCGCGCTGCTTGGAGCCAGACCCGAGGAGTGTCTGGTCGTCGAGGACGCCCCTTCCGGGGTGGAGTCCGGGCTGCGTGCCGGGATGACGGTGTGGGGTGTCAACACCCCCGCGGCCGTGGACGGCGTGCACCGTCACTTCGGCAGTCTGCGCGAAGCGGTCCGCGACGTCCTTGCCTTTGTGTCCGGCCGCTGCGATCCTGCGGCTCGATCATGAGGCGCCCGCCGGGGGACGCGAGCCGGCCGGCCGCGCGGTGCCGCCGCTGAGGAAGCGGCGGGCACCACGTCGGCACGGGTGTGAGTCGCGGTCATCCGGTAGCGGAGACGCGCGCCCCTTAGCCCCAGGCCTGGGCGATGACGCCCTTGGCATTGCTCTGCTGGGTCTCGGTCGGGAAGGTCGGCGTGCCGGAGACCTTCGGCAGCTTCGCCGCCGCGGACTTGTCGAGCGTGCCGGCCTTCTTCATGGCATCCATCAGAGCCGGGCGGGCGTATCCCTTGAGTCTGAGGTTCTGGCCCTCGGTGCTGTAGAGGTACTCCTGCCACAGGCGCGCGGCCGCGGGGTGCGGCGCATCCTTGTTGATGGCCTGCGAGTAGTACTGGGAGAACTTGCCGTCCGAGGGGACCGTGACCGTCCAGTCGACGCCCTTGGACTTGAACTGGTCGGTGTATCCGGCGTTGAGGTAGTCCCAGTCGATGCTGATCGGCGTCTGGCCCTTCTCGATGGTGGCCGCGGTGGACTTGACGGGCGTGTAGTTGCCGTTTTTCTTCAGCTTGGAGAAGAAGTCCATGCCGGGCTGGATGTCGTCGAAGGAGCCGCCTCGGGCGAGGGCGGCCGCATACACGGCGCCGAAGGCCGAACCCGACGTGGTGGGGTTGCCGTTGAGCGAGACCTTCCCCTTGTACTGCGGCTGGAGCAGATCCTTGAAGCTGGTCGGGCAGGTCTGCACACGGTTGGCGTCGCAGCCGAAGGAGATATAGCCGCCGTAGTCGTTTGCCCAGCGGCCGATCGAGTCGCGCTGGACATCGGGGATGTCAGCGAAGCCGGCGACCATGTACGTCGCGAGCAGCCCCTGCTGGGCGGCGCTCTGCGCGAAGGAGCTGCCGAGGTCGAGGACGTCGGGCGCGTTGTCCTGGTCCTTGCGCGAGGTGACCGCGGTGATCTCGTCCTGGCTGGCTCCCTTCGGGTTCTCGACCACGACCTTGATGCCGTACTTCTTTTTGAAGCCGTCCATCAGGGCGCCGTAGTTGGCCCAGTCGCGGGGCAGCGCGATCGCATGCAGCGTGCCCTCCTTCTTGGCCGCCTTGGCCAGGGCATCGATACCGCCGGCGGCCTCGGCCGTGGTCGCGGTGGCCGCGCCCTTTCCGCCCTCGGCTGTCGACGCGTCGGGGTCCGCGCCACAGGCGCTGAGGGCGACGGCGGCGACGGTGAGGACGCCGGTGAGGACGGCTGTCCTCGGCAGGAACACGGTCACGGTCTCTCCAGGGGTACGCACAGAGCATTGAGGGGATCATGCGGGGCTACACAAGGGATGTACGTGGGGGGTGAGCACTTGTCCGACGACTTGTCTGACAAGTTGGGCCTCAGTAGGCCCAACTATGGTGTCCGCCAGGTAAACATTGGGGAAACTAATGACTTCGATTCCCTCGCAATCGCAGCTCGTGGGGGTCAGCACGGCACCTCGGCCAGGCCGTCCGCGCTGCACAATCTGCGCACAACTGCGCGCGACAGAGGAAGCATGACGGCAGGATGCGAGGAGATCGCCAAGAGCTGAGGCGGGTGACCGACGGCGAGGGCTGCGCCGTGAGCGGTCGGCCCCCCCGGCGGAGACCGAACTCGCGGCCCGCTGCGGCGTCTCGCGTGGCACGGTCCGCCAGGCCGTCGCGGCCCTGCCCGCCGAGGGGCTCATCGGGTCACGAGAGGGTCCCGCCGAGGGACTGATCGGGTCATACCAGGGCATCCGCCGTGTGGTCCTGGCCGGTTGCCGCAGCCAGAGCTTCGCCGAGCTGGGCGGTTTCGCGCGGGCGCAGGCAAGGGGCCGCCACCGTGCAGTTGACGGTGACCCGCCGCCCGCCTCTTCGCTCGGCCCCACGGCGCCCCAGCCCCGCCGGGCCGCTTCGGTGAGGACGTGGCCCCACTCCTCCAACGGGGCGGTGAACCCGTCGAAGTCGCCGACCCGGCCCCTGGGGCCGACGGCATGGTCGTCAAAGGCCCCACGCAACCCGCCGAGCCGGGGCCTCCCTAGCCATGACCAGTCGACGATCAACATGGTGATGTCCAGTCCCATGGGGGGAGGCAGCCGGGCCGTCCTTGCAGTCCTGACTCGTCGCTGCCGGCCTGATCGGACTGTCGGTAGGCCCTCACCCAGCGGGATGCCCTTCTCCGCGCAGCAGCCCCTGACTTACGCAGGACCGCTCAGCCATGGACGGTGGAGCTGGGATGAGGGGAGATACGCCGGGCCCGGGCGTCACCCGGACCCGGCGCGGTGCCCTCAGGGCGGGGTGCCCTGAGGGTGCCCTCAGACGGAGGCCATCGGGCGTGCGTCGTCGGGGGTGACAGTGGCGGTCGGGGCGGCCTCGGCGGGGGACGGATCGCCGGTCAGGCCCTGTTGGTGGGCCCTGACCCCGGAGCGCACCGCCCAGAAGTAGAAGAGTGGGGCGGTGACCGCGATCAGGACGGTGCCGAGCACGCCGGGGAGGATGTCCCGGCCGCCGAACTCCAGGCCGCCCAGCGCGGACACCGTGGCTGTCCACACCAGGAAGGCGATCATCCACCAGGCAGGGGCGAAGTGCCGCAGCAGGCCCGCCCATCGCCCTCCACCGCCCTTGCCGGACGCTTGCCGGCCCCTTTCGAGCTCGCCCCGGCGCCACAGCACCAGCGCCGCGACCGGTGCGGCCACCAGCGTCAGCACGGTGATCTTTCCGGTCTCCGGCCACTTCGACCAGTACAGCGCGCAGGCGGCGAAGGCGAAGGTGACCGGGCACAGCACCCCGGCGGCCGGCAGCCGGAAGGGGCGGGGCAGCTCCGGGCGGGTCCGCCGCAGCACCCCCACCGCGATCGGGCCGATCAGATACGAAATGACCATGGCAGCTGACACCACACCGGCCAGCGCCTGCCAGCTGCGGCCGACGGTGAGCAGCAGCACGACGGAGAAGCCGAGGTTGAGCCACATCGCGGGGCGGGCGGTGCCGTAGCGGGGGTGCACGGCCGCCAGCTTCCGGGGGAAGAACCCGGTCTCGGCGAGGTTGGTGACCATGTACGCGGCGGAGGCGACATTGGCGATGTTGGACCCGGCCGGCGAGATGAACGCGCCGAACTGCAACATGGTGACCACCCAGTGCAGCATCAGCAGCCCCGCCAGGTCGGCGAACGGCGAGTTGAGGTTCACGCCCTGCCACCCGCCGGACCGCGCCAGCAGCTCGGGCGGCACCGCGCCCAGGTAGGCGGCCTGTAGCGCCAGGTAGATCACCAGGCCCAGTGCGAGCGCACCGACCAGGGCGACCGGGATGGCCCGGCCCGGGTTCTTCGCGGCCCCGCCGAGGTTGACCACGGCCTGGAAGCCGTTGAAGGCGAAGACCACACCGCAGGTGGTGACGGCGGTGAGCACGGCCGGCCAGCCGTACGGGGCGAAGCCGCCCTGCGCGGTGAAGTTCGAGGTGTGGAAGCCGGACCCGGCCAGGGCGAGTACCGCCAGCACCGGGATGGCGAACTTGACCAGGGTGAGCACGGTGTTGGCGCGGGCGAGCAGCTGGACCGACCAGAAGCAGGTCAGCCAGAGCGCGAGGGTCAGGACCAGTGCCACCGCCGTGCCGGAGAGGGTCAGCTGGTGGGTGGCCGGATCGACCAGGCCCTTCGCCCAGCCGAAGCTCCAGGACGTCATGTACTGGGTGGCCGCGATCGACTCGATCGGGACCAGCGAGGCGGTCGCGATCCACACCGCCCAGCCGGTGAGGAAGCCGAGGACCGGGCCGTGCGAGAGATGCCCGTAGCGGGCCATGCCGCCGGGGATCGGGTAGGCCGAGCCGGCCTCCGCGTACGACATCGCGATCATGCCGATGAAGAGGGCGCCGATCACCCAGGCGACGAGCGCCGCGGGGCCCGCCACCTGGGCGGCGGCGCCGGCTCCGAAGAGCCAGCCGGAGCCGAAGATCGAGCCGATGCCGATCATGATGAGGGCGAAGAGGCTGAGCCCCTTGCGCTCGCCCGCGCTCATGTCCATGGGAAGTGTCGTCCGTCCTGGTGGTGCCGCATGCCCCCTCGCCGTTGAAGGGCCGCTGTCGTCTGCCGCGGACAGCCTATTTCCGGCCCATTGCCGGGAACGCCGCTGAGCTGCCGGAACACGGCGTGGACCGACCCCTGTGGACCGCGAGCCCGGGACCAACGGCCCTGGACTCACTGCATGTTCACTTCCGGACCACGGCTCGTGGGCGGCCCGGGAGATCACTGCATGAGACGCGTCACAGCTACGGGTGGCTGTTCCCCCTCACGGCTGCTGATGACGCGGCGGCCGGCCCCTTCCCCCGTGGGGCCGGCCGCCGCGACAGCAACCGAGCCTGGGTGACCGGGCCCTCTCCGGCAATGGCTTTCGGTGTCCCGGACAGCCGTACGGCTCTCCGGCTGGTCAGCGGCTTGGCCGGACAGTTCCGGCCGGGGTATCGGGTGTGGCCGGGACGGGGTTGTCGGCCATCCGTCGTGCTGCCGGAGGCGTGGGCCCGCCTGGGGAAGGACGGCCCGGGCGTGCGGGCCCGCGGTGATGCCGGGGGGCAGGTGGTGAAGCTACTCGGCAGGCGTTCGGGCCGTCAGATCGTCCGGTGTGCCGCTTGGCCCTTCGGGTGTGGTCGGCTTCGGGGTGCGGCTCGGGGTGCGGGTGGCGCCGATGGAGGCGAGGGCCACCGCGGTCACCCCGGCCCACTGCGGGACGCCGAGGTGCTGGCCGAGGAGGACGAGGCCGATGAGAGCTCCGACGGCGGGTTCGAAGCTGGTCAGGATGCCGAAGACGCGGGGTGGCACACGGCGGAGGGCCTTCGAGGTGGAAGGTGTAGGGCAGGACCCGCATCCGCCTCCCGCGGGATCGTGCGCCGCTCACCATCGTCACGGCCTGCGTGGCGTAGGCGACGGAGACCGGGTCGGCGCCGCCGTCGGCACCTTCCTGCTGCCGATGGGCCTGGACCGCTTCGGCGCGGAGTTCGTGCTCCTCGTCGGCGCGGGTGCCGCTCGCACTCGGCGGCCTGGTATCGCAGTTCCCGGCCCCCGAGACCACGGACATGGACCTGGTATGCGCACCCCGCGCAGCCCGCGAGGGCGTGGTGTGAGCTTTCTGGGACGGTGGGCGCCCGGGAGAGTGTCCGTAACATGCGAACTGCCGCTCTCGGCGCGGCCATGCAGCGGGGACGGGACACCGGCCGAACGCCCTGGACGGCGGTGCGGGACGCTGGATACGAGCACCGTGTCCGACTCCAGGACCATATGTCCCAGCAGTCCGTCCACCCATAGTCGGACACACCGTGCCCTGCTGGGGGATTCGCCCCAACTGCCCTCTGCGCAAGGGTGAGTGCGTCCCACACGTACTGACCCGAAGGGCCCACGTGCGAAGCAGACGAATAGCCCCCGTTCTGGCGGCGAGTGCCGTCGCGGCGCTGATTCCGGCACTCACGCCGGCGACCGCCTCCGCCGCCGAGAACCCCTTGCCGCAGCACCTCAAGCAGAGACCGTCATGGCACCGCTGCAACAGCGAAGCTCCGGCCTCCTTTCAGTGCGCCACCCTCAAGGTTCCGTTGGACTACAGCCGTCCGGGCGGCAAGAAGATCGACCTCGCGATATCGCGGATCAAGGCGAGCAGCCCCACCGAACGCCACGGTGTCCTGCTGCTCAATCCCGGGGGACCGGGGGGCCAGGGTCTCGATATGCCACAGTCGCTGTCGGCCGAGCTCCCCAAGTCCGTGCAGAGAAAGTACGACCTCATCGGCTTTGACCCACGGGGTGTCGGCCGGAGCTCCCCTCTCAGCTGCGGTCTGACCGCCGCGGAGGAGAACTGGCAGCGTCCCTACAAGGCCGCGTCGTTCGCCAAGGACGTCAAGTGGGCCCGGACCGTCGCCGAGAAGTGCGACGCCGAACAGGGCGACAAGCTGCCCCACATCACCACGCGCAACACCGCCCGTGACATGGACGTCATCCGGGCCGTGCTGGGGGAGAAGAAGATCTCCTACCTCGGGTACTCGTACGGCACTTATCTCGGAGCCGTCTACGCGCAGATGTTCCCGCGGCGCAGCGACCGGATCGTACTGGACAGCGCCGTCGACCCCGCACGGATCTGGCGGGGGATGATGCAGGTCTGGTCAGAGGGCAGCGAGCCCGCGTTCACGAGGTGGACCGAGTGGACCGCCCAGCGGAATGCGGCCTACAAGCTGGGCAACACCCCGGACAAGGTCCGCAAGACGTTCTGGAACCTGGTCGCCCGGGCCAACCGGAAGCCGATCGAGCTCAACGGCGCCTTCCTGAGCGGCGACGACATCCGCGCGGGCCGCGCCATGTTCTTCAGTGTGCGCGAGGCCGCGGAGGAAATTGTCGAGCTGAAGAAGGCCGCCGACGGCAAGGGCTCGTCCTCCACCCCTGACACCGTGTCGCCCGAGCGACCCGCACCGCCGGCATTCGGCCCCGGCGTGCCCTCGGACAACTACAGCGCAAGCTTCTGGGCAGTCGTCTGCTCCGACACCCGCGCCTGGCCGCGCGACCCCGAGCAGTACCGCCGCGATGCGATCCGGGACAAGGCCAAGTACCCCCTGTACGGCGACTTCGCGTCCCAGATCAAGCCGTGCGCGTTCTGGAAGAAGAACGGCAGCGAACCCGCCACCACCTTCGACAACAAGGTCGGGGTACTCACCCTTCAGAACGAGTGGGACTCCCAGACGCCGCTGTCCAGTGGCCTCGGCATGCACCGGGCCATGAAGGGTTCGAGGATGGTCACGGTCGCCGGGGGTGTCGGACACGGCATCTACGGTTCCAAGTCGTGCGCCGACAAGACGGCCACCGCGTACCTGATCACGGGCAAGCTTCCCGCGAAGGACGTGACCTGCCAGGCACCCGCGCCGGCACGTGAGCGCAGCAGCGCCACCAAGCTGCCGCTTCCCATGCCTCCGGGCATCCCGGGGCTGCCCGGCCGCTTCTGATCCGTTCCGGACGAGGTGATGTGGCATGGGGCCTCTGCCGAGCGGAGGCCCCATGCCGTGCGGACCTACATGTCGTGCGGAGCTACCCGGAATTGGTGTCGGTGCGGGCGAAAATACCTTCCAGCATTCCGGTGGCCTGCCCGACCTCGATCAGGTAGCCATCAGGATCGCGCAGGTAGCAGCGGACCTCGGCACGCCGGTCGATTGGCGGGGTCAGGAACTCCGCTCCTTTCGCGCTCCATTGGGCGTAGCAGGCCTCGATATCGGCGACCCGCAGGTTCATGAAGCTGGAGACGGTGTGCGGTTCGCCGGGCGGGACCAGCGTCACATCGGGCTTGTCCGGGGTCGGGCCGCCGCCCGGATTCATGATGATCCAACTGTTGGCGAGCTTCACGATGCAAGGGTTCTCGTCCAGGACGACCTGCCCGCCGAGCACCTCGCTGTAGAAGCGGCGCGAGCGTGCCACATCACGCACCGTCAAGAAATGCGTCATCAGCAGCCCCTCACTCGGGGCCGGAATACCGTCGTTGTCCATCTGGCGCCTCACTCCGCCGACCGCGATACCCGGCGCATTTTCCGTGTTCACGAGTCAGTGTTCACGAGTCAGTGATCATGAGATCAGTCTTCACGAGCCCGACGCCGCCGAGGCGCATACGCTGCGGGCGGCGCACCTCTTCACCGGGACGGAGGGAAGCCGAAGGTATTCGTTCGACACCTTGGCGATGGCGGCACAGCCCGTGGCGGTGCGTCCCACGTGGTGGGCCTCTGACTTCCATGGCATCGCGCCACGGGGCCCGCTGCAACCCGTGGGTGCCCGGGCAGCGCCCGAGCGGCCGTTCTGCCTGCTCGCGGGACGTATGGCAGCTGTGGCCACCGACGGGAGCGGTGAGCGTCTGCCAGGCGGGACAGGGCCAGTCGGGTGACGATGGAACTCGATCCCTCTGACCGTGCTCTTCCTGGAGGAGGCAGACGACATGGCATACCCCTCCGATTCCTCAGGCACAGGCCCAGACACCGGCACCGGCCCTCCGCACGGCACCGAGCCCCGAGATGCCTCCCCGGCCGGGGGCCTGAACGCCCTGGCGAACATGGCCTGGCAATTCCTGCTCATCATGGGCCTGGCTGCGATCGCCCTGGGCGTCCTCGTCCTGGCCTGGCCTGCCCAGACCCTGCGGGTCGTCGGTGTGCTCTTCGGCATCTACCTGCTGGCCACCGGAGTCTTTCAGCTGGCCGCTGCCTTCGGCACGCACGTCCCTCGGCATCTGCGGGTGTTGCATTTCGTCGCGGGCGCGCTGTTCATCCTGCTGGGCCTGGTCTGCTTCCGGGGCACCCTGCAATCGATTCTGTTGCTCGCGCTGTGGATCGGCTTCGGCTGGCTGCTGCGCGGCATCATGGTGACCGCCACGGCGGTCTCCGCCGAGGACATCCCGGCGCGCGGCTGGCAGATCTTCTCGGGGATCATCATGGCTCTGGCAGGCATCGTGCTGATCGTGTCGCCGTTCAGCTCGATCGCCGCGCTGGCCTTGGTGGTGGGCATCATGGCCATCGTCGTGGGCGCTGTCGAGGTCTTCCACGCCGTCAAGATGCGCGTCGAACTCGGCCGCCTCACCCAGGGCAGCGCCCCCAAGCGGCGGCCCATGTTCCATTCCCGGCCGCACCCCCAGCACTGATCACGGGGCGCGCGGCGCCACCCGGGCGGCGAAGCACTGCGAGGCGTCCATCGCACGCCACACGAAGGCGATGCGGTCCTGGAGTTCGGCGGCGTGCCCCGGGCCGTGCGGTGAATTCCCAGGCGTCCGGGTGGCTTTGCCGTCGGCGGTGAGGGCTTTACGGGCCGCCAGTCGTCGCGGGCCTCAGGCGAGGACGCGGGCGAGGAAGCCGCGGCAGCGGCATCACCGCCCCATGGTCACCCGCTCACGCCTCACTCCTCGATCTCGCCGAAGCCTGCGACATCCCCACCCGCTGGTCCTGTCGCACCGGCGTCTGCCACACCTGCATCACCCACCTCGTGGCAGGCGACATCACCTACACCACCCAGCCTCTCGAACTCCCCGAAGGAGGCCGGTCCCCGCCCCCACCCTGGGCGACGGCAGCTATCGGCAGAGAGCCGCACTCCCGATCTTGCGTAGCAGAGCTTGATAATCACCCATAAAATGGTTGCTGGCGCACCGGCGAGCCGGACAGGCACACGAAGTCGGTGCGGGAGGGTGATCGACCCGGGGACGGGATGCCTATGGATCAGGCCGCCAGTCCGGCCCGGACCGTCATCATGACCGTCGACGACGACCCGGGCGTATCCCGTGCTGTCGCCCGCGACCTGCGACGACGCTACGGCGCGGCGTACCGGATCGTACGCGCGGAGTCCGGCGAGTCCGCCCTCGATGCCCTGCGCGAGCTGAAGCTGCGCGGCGGCCCCGTCGCGGTGATCGTGGCCGACTACCGGATGCCGAAGATGAACGGCATCGAGTTCCTCGAGCAGGCTCTCGACATCTACCCCGGCGCCCGGCGGGTGCTGCTGACCGCGTACGCGGACACCAACGCGGCGATCGACGCGATCAACGTCGTCGACCTCGATCACTACCTCCTCAAGCCCTGGGAGCCGCCCGAGGAGAAGCTCTACCCCGTCCTCGACGATCTGCTTCGGGCCTGGCGGGCCACCGACTACCGGCCGGTGGCCGTCACCAAGGTCGTCGGGCACCGCTGGTCGGCGCGTTCGTCGGCCGTCCGGGAGTTCCTGGCCCGCAACCAGGTGCCGTACCGCTGGTACTCGTCCGATGATCCGGAAGGCCGGCGGCTGCTGTGCGCGGCGGGCGAGGACGGCCTGCGGCTCCCGCTGGTGATCACTCCGGACGGCGCGGCCCTCATCGAGCCCGAGGACCAGGAGCTCGCCGCCAGGGTCGGCCTCGCGACGACCCCGGCAACCGACTTCTACGACCTGGTCATCATCGGCGGCGGACCGGCCGGTTTGGGCGCGGCGGTGTACGGGGCCTCCGAGGGGCTGCGGACCGTCCTCGTGGAACGCTCCGCGACCGGAGGCCAGGCGGGCCAGAGCTCGCGCATCGAGAACTATCTCGGCTTTCCGGACGGAGTGTCCGGGGCACAGCTCACCGACCGGGCCCGGCGTCAGGCGGCGAAGTTCGGTGCCGAGATACTGACCGCGCGCGACGTCACCGGGCTGGAGATCAATGGCGCGTCGCGCGTCGTCCGGTTCTCGGACGGCTCCGCTGTCGCCGCGCACGCCGTGATTCTCGCGACCGGCGTGTCGTACCGGCAGCTGGAGGCACCCCACGTGACCGAGCTGACCGGCTGCGGAGTGTTCTACGGCTCGGCCCTGACCGAAGCGGCCGCGTGCCAAGGCCATGATGTGTACATCGTCGGCGGGGCGAACTCCGCAGGCCAGGCCGCGATATACCTGGCCCGGAGCGCCAAGTCGGTCACCATACTGGTCCGTAGGCCCTCCTTGTCCACGTCGATGTCGCACTACCTCGTCCAGCAGGTCGACGAGACGCCCTCGATCTCCGTGCGCACCAACACGGTCGTCGACGCCGCCCACGGCTCGCGTCAACTGGAACAGATCACCCTGCGCGACACAGCGACCGGAGACACCGAACTCGTCGACGCCCAGTGGATGTTCGTCTTCATCGGCGCGGCCCCGCTGACCGACTGGCTGGAGGGCACGGTGCTCCGGGATTCCCGCGGGTTCATCCTGACCGGCCCCGACCTGACCGCGGACGGGCGCCCGCCGGCCGACTGGGAGCTGGACCGGCCGCCCTACCACTTGGAAACGAACGTCCCCGGCGTGTTCGTGGCCGGAGACGCCCGCGCCGAGTCCGCCAAGCGTGTCGCTTCCGCAGTGGGAGAGGGAGCGATGGCGGTCATGCTCGCCCACCGATATCTGGAGCAGTCATGAACGGCCGGCCGATGCCGTGCAGTCAGGAGGAACTCGGCTCGCTGTTCCTCTTCGAGAAGCTGGCCCCCGACCAGATCGCCCTGCTCTGCCGCGAAGGCCGTGTGGAGAAGTTCGAACCCGGGCCCGTGTACGGGGAGGGCGACGCCGCCACGTGCTTCTACGTGCTGCTCGAAGGGACCGTCGTTCTCTCGCGCCGGATCGGGGACTACGACGTGGAGATCAACCGGAGCTCCAGCCGCGGGGTGTACGCGGGTGCCTTCCAGGCCTACCTGGGCGACCGCCTGCGGCAGGTGTACAACAGCTCCCTGCGGGTCATCGAGCCCTCACGCTTTTTCGTACTTCCCGCGGAGACCTTCGCCGCGATCATGCGCGAGTGGTTTCCCATGGCCGTACACCTGCTGGAAGGCCTCTTCTTCGGCACCAAGAGCGCCCAGGAGGCCGTCGGCCAGCGAGAACGGCTCCTGGCGCTCGGCTCGCTGTCCGCAGGGCTGACCCATGAGCTGAACAACCCTGCCACCGCGGCCGTGCGCGCCACGTCCGCGCTCCGCGAGCGTGTGGCCGGCATGCGCCACAAGCTCGGCATCATCGCGGCACGCCCGTACCGGCGCGACAGCCTGGAGACACTCATCGACGTCCAGGAACGCACGGCCGAGCGCGTCGCCAAGGCCACCACCCTGAGCCCGCTGGAAGCCTCGGACCGGGAGGACACCCTCTCCGACTGGCTGGACGACCACAACATCGCGGACGGATGGCAGCTCGCTCCGACTTTCGTACAGGCCGGCCTGGACACCGAATGGCTGGACCAGATCGCCGCGGTCGTGGACAGCGACACTCTCGAAGGCGCCGTGCGGTGGCTCAACTACACCGTCGAGACCGAACTGTTGCTGAACGAGATCGAGGAGTCGACCAACCGCGTCTCGGCCCTCGTCACCGCAGCCAAACAGTACTCGCAACTCGACCGCGCGCCCCACCAGGTCGCCGACGTGCACGAACTGCTGGACAGCACCCTGCTGATGGTCTCCGCGAAGATCGGCCCCCACATCACCGTCGTCAAGGACTACGACCGCAGCCTGCCGAAGATCCCCGCCTACCCCAGCGAGCTCAACCAGGTATGGACGAACCTGATCGACAACGCCGTCTCGGCGATGAACAGTACGGACGCCGACGGCACGTTGACCGTGCACACCGCGCGCGACGGAGACCATCTGCTCGTCGAGTTCCGCGACACCGGCCCCGGGGTCCCGGAGGAGATCCGCGACCGCGTCTTCGACCCGTTCTTCACCACCAAACCGGTGGGTGAGGGCACAGGCCTCGGCCTGGACATCTCCTGGCGCATCGTCGTCAACAAACACCAGGGGGACCTGCGACTCCACTCCGCCCCCGGCGATACCCGCTTCCAGGTACGCCTCCCGCTGGCCTCCGCCGAACCGCAACCCCCACAGGAGCCGTCATGAGTTCCCCGAACGGAATCGACCCCTCGGTCCCACCCAGCGGAGCCGGATGCGTCGAGTGCGACGCCGACGGCGGCTGGTGGTTCCACCTGCGACGCTGCGCACAGTGCGGCCACATCGGCTGTTGCGACGACTCGCCCGCCAAGCACGCGACGGCCCACGTGCGGGCCACCGGGCACCCGGTGATCCGTAGCTTCGAACCGGGCGAAAGCTGGTTCTGGAACTACGAGACCTCGGAGATGTCCGCCGCGGGCCCGCACCTGGTTCCCCCCGAGAGCCACCCAGCCGATCAGCCCACCCCCGGCCCCGCGGGACGAGTCCCGAAGGACTGGGCCGACCGTCTGGGCTAGGCAGCTTTCACCTGGCGGTCCCGTCACTATCGATGCCGGCGGCTTCGATAGCCGGCACGGGCCCGCAGCGTCGATTCGCTGTGTCATACGGCCATGGCGCTGCCGGTGTGGGTGTCAGAGGGCGTCGAGGTCCACGGCGGAGGCGATGGCGTGGAAGCCGGCTTCGTTGGGGTGCAGGCCGTCTTTGAAGACGTAGCCGGGGCGCGGCAGGGTGGGAGCGGCAGGGTCGGCGAGGGCACGGTCGACGTCGAGGACGGCGTCGTAGGCGTCGCCGGTGCGGATCCAGTGGTTGACGGCGGCCCTGACCATCTCGCCCTGCTCGCTGTAGAAGGGGAAGAGGGCGCCCTTCATGGGCAGGATGGTCGCACCGACGGCCTTGACGCCGCGGGCGTGGGCGGCGCGGATCAGCTGTTTGTGGGCGTCGATGATCTGACGTGCGGTCACGTGGGCTGCGGTGCTCATGCAGGGGTCGGCCATCTTTGCGGCGCCGATGTCATTGGCGCCCAGGTGGATGATCACCGTGCGCACGCCGGGGCGGTCGAGCACATCGCGCCGGAAGCGGTCGGTGGCCTTGTCCCCGTAGCAGGGCGAGTCGTTGAGGAGCCGGTTTCCGCCGATACCGGCGTTGACCACGTCCAGCGGGCGGCGGCCGGCCGCGAGGCGTTCGGCGAGCTTGTCCGTGAAGCGGTGGTCGGCGCCGGGTGTGGCCCCTGTCCCGTCGATGAGCGAGTCGCCAAAGGCGACCACGGTGCCACGCCGCGGGGAGGCGGCACCGGACACCTCCACCCCACTCAGGAAGTACCACGCGTTCGTGGACTCCTTGAACAGGTCACCCGCCGGATCGGACAGCCGGCGTCCGGAGGCGCGGTACGAGGCGGCGGTGGTGAACCGGTGGAAGGTGGCCGGACCGGTGCGGCCGGCGAAGTACAGGGTGACGGCCAGCTTCTCCAGCGGGGAGGTGCTCAGGCCCTCGGCGTCGCTCACGAGGTCTCGTCCAGGGGCGATGGTGGCGCCCTGGCGACCGCCGAACGTCACCTTGCGTACTGTGCCCGGCCAGACCTGGGCGTCGCCGGCGGACCGGCCGACGGTCGCGGCAGTGATCCGCAGCGGCGTGGTGCCGTAAGCGTTGGACAGCCGGATTCTTAACGCGGAGCCGCCGTTTGCGACGCGGACCACTTGGCGTACGGACTGGTCGGCGAATCCCTGCCGTGACCAGTTGGGCCCCCAGTCCTCGCTGCCCGCGACGGACCGCTGCATGGCCGTGCCCCATGCCCCGGTCCACACCGGCCCCTTGCCGTCGCGCAGCTGCGGCCGCGTGTCCCCGTGTGCCACAGCCGTCGAGACAGCGAGCGCGGCGAGCACCGCCGTGACAGCGGCCAGCATGCCCCGCCGTCCTGTCCTCTTCAAGGGCCGCGGCTTTGCTGAACGCATCAGGTATCTCCTCGGGAAATGAGTGATGAGGAGATCTCAGCGCCGTTCGGCCCCGAGGTCACCAGGGCTGTCCCCCGAATCGACCTTCGGGCAGGCCCTACCCATGGCAGGCCGTCCCCTTGCCCGGCGGCAGGCCGGCGGGCGCGGGCGCGTGCGCACACCAGCGCGGGCGAGTGTTGCGGGGTTCCCGCAGTGGGCCGGAAGGGCGAGTGATAGATTCTCAACAAGCGTTTAGTTTTTGAGAAGTCGACCGTGAAGTCCGGGGCGAGGCCCACACGTTGGCGCCCGCACCGCATCGTGGAGAGCGAGCACCATGCGCATCCTCATCACCGCACAGGCCATCTACTCGCACCTCGCGCCTCTGGTGCTGCCCGTGGCGGAGAGAGCCCAAGAGGCAGGTCATGAGGTGGCCATCGCCACGGGAGCCGGCGTTGTCCAGCACATCGAGAAGCGCGGACTCACCGCGTTGACGTTGCCCCACATGCAGTCGATGGGGGAAGCACTCCAGGGCGGTGCGCTCCGGCCCCCGCCGGAGATGGCGAAGGTCGGCTCCGTGACCGTCGAGCTGGCGCCGGAATTCTTCGCCGCGGCCTTCGTCGGGCACCTTGCCGAGGCCAGCACTCCCGACCTCCTCGAAGTGGCGAAGAGCTGGCAACCGGACCTGATCCTCCACGAGTCGACCGAGTACGGCGGCTATCTGGCGGCGGAATGCCTCGGCATCCCGCACGGCGCTCTGGACATCGCGCCGATGGCGCCGTACGCCCACCCCGCCGTGACGGAGGAGCTCAACCGCCAGCGGGGGAAGCTCGGCCTGGCGCCGGTCAACGACGCCTGGCACCCGTTCCGGGACTTCCGCGCCGGAGTCGTTCCGGAGGACTTCTACCCCACGGACAGCCGACTGCCCGGCGCCCGCTACTACCAGGTCCCCGCCCAGACGGCACAAGGTGGCCTCGACCCGGACATCGCCCAACTCTCCACGGACCGGCCGCTGGTCCTCGCCACCCTCGGGTCGAACGCTCCCCGGCTCCCCGGAGGCGCCCATGCCCTGCTGGAGATCATCGTCGAGGCTCTCGGAGAGCTGCCGGTCACCGGTGTCGTGGCCCTGGGAGCGGACCGCGACCCGCGGCAGTGGGACGGGCCGCGCCCCGACAACGTCCATCTGACGTCGTTCGTCCAGCAGGAACTGCTGCTCCGGTCCAGCGACCTGTTCATCACGCATGCTGGTTTCAACGGCACCCGGGAAGCGCTGGCGGCCGGAGTCCCCATGGTGGCGGTGCCGTTGTTCGCCGAGCAGTCCCACAATGCGGGCCGACTTCATGAGTTGGGCGTCGGGACCCGGATAGACGTCCAGGACGTCACCCGCGACTCGCTGGCCGCGGCGGCGCGCAACGTACTGGAGGACCGCGCCTACCGGTCCCGCGCCCAAGGATTCCAGCGCCGGTCCCATGCTCTGCCGGACCTCGGCCGCCTGGTGGAGGACGCCGCGGCGCTGGCCGCCTGAGCCGGACGGCTCCCGTCCGCACCCCACCACGGTGACGGTTCCGCCGAACCGTTCCCCCGTCTCGCTCCGGCCGTTGGGACTCCAGCGGCCGGAGCGCAGCGGTGGGTAGCGCCGGCGGGGCGTCGGCCATTCCCCGTGCCGGAACGTCGGGTTCTTCCTCATGCTGCAACGTCGGCGCTTCCCCATGCCGCAGCATCGGCCGTTCCCTCCGGAGCTTTTCGATCCGCCGTCTCCAAGGTGTCGGCGCCGCCCGGAGGTGCTTGTAGCATCAGGGCCGGCACCGGAAAGGGGACCGACTTTGACCTGCGCCGATGCAGCGACGAATGCGCCGGGACAGGCCGCGCGGCGGAAGTACGATTCAGCGGACCCGGCCGAGGAAGCAGCCCTTCCGGAGCGCAAAGGCGAGCGCACACGTCGGCGCATCCTGACGGCCGCACGGCGGAAGTTCGCCGAAGTCGGCTACGAGCGCGCCACCATCCGCGCCATTGCGACCGAAGCTGACGTGGACAAGTCCTCCGTGATCCAGTACTTCGGCAGCAAGCAGGACCTGTTCCGCGAGGCCGTCCACTGGCAGATCCCCCACGACGAACTCACCACCAGCGACCCCGGCCACACGGTGGAGAACCGCCTGCGCGGCATGCTGGACACCTGGGCCGCGGATCCGGACGGCCCCATGGCGGTGCTCCTGCGGACCAGCATGACGAGCGACGAAGCGGCGGAGCTGCTGCGCCGGCATGTCACCGTCCAGGTCACCGATCACATCGCTGCCACCATCGATGCCCCCGACGCGCGACTGCGTGCCGCGTTGTTCAGCGCGATCATGATGGGTCTCGCCGCCCAGCGCTATCTGCTGCACATGCCCGACCTGGCCGAGGCAGACGTGGAGGACATCGTGCGGATCGCCACGCCCTTGCTCCGTGGCCTCATCGCTCCGGAGGGGTGAGCGCCCCCCACTCGCGCCGTAGCTTCGTCGCTCCGGAGGCGTGAGTTGCCTACCGTCGGACCCGCCGCCGGGACCCGCAGGCCGGGGATCGCCCAATTGGCCCCGGACCGGCAGCAGTTGCTGTACGAGGCGCTCCCCGCGCTGGAAGAGCTCGTCGCATGGGAGAAGCCACCGGCCGGCCCGCAGCCACGCTGATCAACGGCATTCTTGGACGGGACGTGAGGAAACCTGATCGAGGGCCCGCCCGGTAGCAATGAGGTGAAGTGGGACCCTCGGGACCTCGGGACCTCGGGACCTCGGGACTCAGGAAGTGCTGCACGCCTCGGCGATCGACACGCTGTTCTCGTAGAGGTGGTGCCGGGTGATCCGGCCCCCCTCGACGGTGAGGCGCAGCGCGAAGGGACCCTCGAAGGACTTCCCCGTCGCGCGCACGGTCCCCGAGAGGTGCCCCATCAGGACGGCGTCGGTGCCGTCGACGAGGAACGTGTCGACGGAGGCCCGCGCGTCCTCGGCCACCGTGTGTTCGGCCAGCTCCATGACCTGGGCGGCGCATTCGGCGCCGGTGGAGCGCGGCCGGATCCACGGGGCAGCGGGGTTCTCGGCGAGCAGCCAGTCGACGTCGTCCGCGAAGAGCGCGACAAGCCGCTCGACGTCCCCGGTCATCCGGGCGGCGAGGAACTCCTGGACGACGTGGCGGGTGGCGTCGGCAGCGGAACTCACGCTGGTGTAGGGAGACTTGGCGGGCATGGTGCACTCCTCGGGCCTGCGGTGCCGGAACCCTCGTCGGGGATCTCGTTGACGTGCACCACGCTGCCGTAGTGGGGGAGTGCGGTCCATTACGTCAGGGGTAAGGGCCGGTCGCGGCAACAGGGCAGCGGCTCTCAGGCGCCGCGGCGCACCCGGGCCGCCTTGCGGGCCTCGGCGAGCTTGCGGGCCTCGTTGGCCTTGCGGGACTTGCCGCCGGTGCCTCGGGAGGCGTCCTTGCTGGTGCCCAGGCCGCGGAAGGGGGTGTTGGTGTTCTTGGCCCGGGGCGCGGCGGGCCCACCGTCGAGCGGGGTGCCGGCGGGAGCCTTGGCCCCGGTGATCCGGCTCAGCTCCGCCTCGCCCGAGCGCACCTTGGTGATCGTCGGCTCGATGCCGGCCTCGGCTGTCAGCCGGCTCATCTCGCGGCGCTGGCTCGACAGCACCAGTGTGACGACGCTCCCGGACTCACCGGCCCGGGCAGTGCGGCCCGCGCGGTGCAAATAGTCCTTGGGGTCGGTGGGCGGGTCGACGTTCACCACGAGATCGAGGTCGTCGACGTGCAGACCACGGGCCGCGACATTGGTCGCCACCAGGACGGTGATCTGGCCGTTCTTGAACTGTGCAAGGGTCCGTGTGCGCTGCGGCTGGGACTTGCCGCTGTGCAGGGCCGCGGCGTGCACACCGCTGGCCCGCAGATGCCGGGTGAGCTGGTCGACGGCGTGCTTGGTGTCCAGGAACAGCAGTACGCGGCCGTCGCGGGCGGCGATCTCCGTCGTGACGGCGTACCGGTCGGGGCCGTGGACGATCAGCACATGGTGGTCCATCGTCGTGACCGCGCCCGCGGACGGGTCGACCGAGTGGACGACGGGGTCGTGGAGGTAGCGGTGGACCAGGTGATCGACGTCATGGTCCAGGGTGGCCGAGAACAGCATCCGCTGGCCGTCGCGGTGCACCTGGTCGAGCACCTCGGTGACCTGCGGCAAGAAGCCCATGTCACACATCTGATCGGCCTCGTCGAGAACGGTGATCCGTACCTGCCCCAGGCGGCAGGCCTTGCGCTCGATGAGGTCGTGCAGGCGGCCAGGGGTGGCGACGACGACCTCGGCCCCGTCACGCAGCGCGGCGGCCTGCCGGCCGATCGACACGCCGCCGACGACCGTGGCCATCCGCAGCCGGAGCGCGTCGGCATACGGCGCGAGCGCCTCGGATACCTGTTGGGCCAGCTCCCGGGTCGGCACCAGGATCAGGGCGAGAGGCTGCTTCGGCTCCGCGCGCCGTCCGGCCGTCCGGGTGAGCAGCGGCAGGCCGAAGGCGAGCGTCTTACCCGATCCCGTGCGCCCGCGCCCCAGGACGTCGCGTCCCGCGAGGGCGTGGGGCAGCGTGGCTGCCTGGATCGGGAAGGGCTCGTGCACGCCGAGCTCGGTGAGCGTTCGCAGCACCTCGGACGGCAGTTCCAGGTCGGCGAAGGAGGCGACCGGGGACACCGTCGGGGTGAGAGGCTCAGGCCGGGCGAGGTTGCCGTGCGAGGTGCCGAGGCGGTCCGGGTGGTTCATGAAGAGCCTTCCGCATGGGGAACGTACCGAGGAAGGCCCGGCAGGAATGAGCAGCCCAGGAATGAGCAGTCGACGAACAAGGGGAACCGCACGGACGCAATCGCCGGGCGGCACAGTCGTCAAAGCATTTGAGGCTAACACGAAGTAACGGTTCGGCCCGGCGCTGTGGCGCTGATCGCTCCGCCTGCGTCAGTGACGTGCCACGTACGGAGAGTCATGTCCGACGTGTCCTTCGCCGGCCGTGCTCCCTGTCAAGGCGTAGCCGTCGTGGAAGAGAGGCCAGAAGCGGTGCGGGGTGATGTGGCCGCCGCGGGCATGGGCGGGCGACCTCGATGTCCTCCGAGAGGGTCGGGCTGCTGTTGGCAGGGGCTCGGCTCCTGGTGCTCGGTGGCTCCGACGTCCATGGTGCGTCCACGGTGCTGCGTCCTCCACCTCCGAAACGTGAACCGGGCCGGGAACGGCCGGAGCCGGGAAGAGCCATCGGCACGGGGGAGACCGGCCCTTCCCGGCAGACACATCGTCAGCCGGATCGGCTCCGCGGCCCCAGGGCCGAACAGCCCTCCCGGAAGGCGCCGTGGTGGTGGTCGCTGACCTCGACGAGGACGGTGCGACCCGGGTGGCGCGGCAGATCACCGCAGCCAGTGGCACCGCCCTGCCCCGCCGGGTCGATGTCACCGACCCGGACAGCGTCAACCACGTGGTCACGGAAGCCGCCGCCCTGCGCGACGGCCTGCGGATCGCGGTCAACAGCGCCGGAATCAACGGCCCCCTCAACCCACTGGCCGAACTTCCGCTCGCCGACTTCGACACCGTGATGAGGGTGAACCTGTACGGCGTCTTCCACGCCATGCGCTGCCAGCTCCCCGCGATGGCCGACACGGGTGGCGTCCTCGTCAACCTCGCCTCCGTAGCAGCACATTCGGGCTTCCGGGGGCACGCCGCCTACGCCGCCGCCAAGCAGGGTGTCCTCGCCCTGACCCGGACCGCGGCGCGCGAATACGCCGGCCAGGGCATCCGGGTCGTGTCGGTATCACCGGGCGTCGTCGACACCCCGATGGTCACCTCGCTGCCGCCCGGCGCCACCGACGGTCTCCTCACAGCCGTCCCCCTGCGGCGTACCGCGCAGCCGGCCGAGGTTGCCGCACTCGTCGCGTTCCTGGTGTCCGACGACGCCTCGTATGTGACGGGCAGCGACCATGTCGTCGACGGCGGTTACCTGGCCAAGTAGCCGGGCAAGTGCCGGCCTCGCAGCCGCCCGCGCGCCGCCGGCGGTTCCGCCGATCTCTTCGGTCCGGGGGAGCGATCTCTTCGGTCCGGGGGAGCGGTCGGCGGTCTCAGAGGTCCAGCACCAGCCGCGGCCCAGTGCACGCGACACGCAGGCGTACATCCGGCCCGCGGGGGCGCCGATGTCGTCGCGGTGCTCAGGCTCGCCCTCCAGGACAGTGAGTTCACAGCTTCCGCACACGCCCTCGCGGCAGCCGGACGGCAGTGGGTGCCCGGCGTGGGTCAGGGCGTCGAGCAGGGTTTCGTCGGCCGGCACCTGGACGGTACGTCCGGACTTGGCACACAGCACTTCGAACTCCGCGCTCGCCGCAAACGGCTTGGCCACCGGGTGGAACCGCTCCGTGTGCAGCCGGTCGGGCGGGAACGCGGCCCCCGCCGCGGTGAGCATCGGCTCGGGTCCGCAGCAGTAGACGAGGGTGGCGGGGTTCAGCCCGGCCGCGAGGGCGCCGAAGTCCGGCCTGCCCTGTTCGCGTGTGGCGACGGTGCGGACGCGCCGACCGTACGCGGCACGCAGTTCGTCGGTGAACGGCATGGTCGCGGCCGACTGTCCCACGTACACGAGCGAGGCCGGGACCTGGGACGCGGCCGCCGCGCGCAGCATCGGCAAGACGGCGGTGATGCCGATGCCGCCCGCGAGGAAGAGATACTCGGGCGCGGGAACGAGCGGGAAGTGGTAGCGGGGCAGCGACACGGTCGAGCTGGTCGTCCACCAGCTCATCGCCGCCCCCGATCCCCTCGACCCCGCCCGCCTGGAGAGCGAACTGGTCGCCATGCTCACCCGCTTCCTCACCGGTGAGCCGGGCAGGGGACGGCAGCGGAGCTGACGACTTGGTGAGCGATCGAGGTCGGGGGCGCGGGGTGCCGGCCTGGCGGGTTGGCCGACGAGGCCCCGGGGGGCCGGCTTGACGGGTTGGCCGATGTGAGATCACCGTACGACGGAGCGGTCGGATACCCGGGCCGGCGATTGCCCGAGGGGTCTCGTCGTCATACTCGCGACGGCCGATGTGAAGCTGGAGGTCCGCGCCCCTGCTTGTGTCGGCAGGGGCGTGCCGCTACGGGGCTCCGATCGCGGAGACGTGCTGGAGGGAGAGGGCTGCTGTGTAGCCCGCGCCGCTTTCCACGCTCGCCCAGGTGACCGAGGCCAGGGCACTGTACGGGGCGATATGACGGTACGGCAGGCCGGCGACGCCCGCCATGTGCGGGGCAAGGGTCCGCAGCACAGGCACAAAGCGGAAGATCAGGAGGGTTTGGCCGGCGCGCTTGTTCATGAGGGTTTCCACTCGCTGCCACGCCGCGGCAGGAATGCGGCGGCCGAGCTTCCCGGTACGCAGGCGCTTGCCCAGCAGATGACCGGTTCGATGGCCAAGAGCGTCCCCGATCACCACAGCGCCGGCGGCGACTGCAATGACCCAAATCAGGTTCATGCTGCCAGCACGGGCCAAGGCTCCCGCGGTGAGCATGAGAGCGAGAGTGGGGATGAGGGCACCCACGAGCAGAATGGATTCCGCAATGATTGCTGCGGCCAGCACCGTGTAGGCGGTGGCAGGGGGTATCTGGCTGAGCAGACCGCTGAGGGTATTCATCGCGATATATCTGGCTGGACGGTCAACGCGGCGGAGGCGTGGACCGCATCCATGGGTCGGCGCAGTTGCCACACCTGCGCGGGCGGCAGATTTCCCCATACGGTCCAACAGCCGACCGCGTACTGGTGGTGATATTGGTGCAACAGACCTTTGACGTCGAGTTGACGGCGAGCCTCTGGGCGGGATGTCAGCAAGGTGCGGACCCAGCGACTGCCGCAATAGGAAAAGTAGGTGAGAGTGCCCCCGGGGCGGAGCAGATCCAAGTAGCGGCCCATGATTTCCTCAACCTGCCGGGGAGAGAAGTTGGCGAACGGCAGGCCGGAGACGATCACGTCATAACGGCGGTCAGTGGTGAGCTGTTCGACAAATATGTTGTGAACGCGCACTTGCTCCTGCTTTTCGAGCAGGGCCGGGCTTCCACGAACCAGGCGACGCAGGTGCGCGGCAAAATGGGCGTTGGCTTCCACGATGTCCAGTTGGCTTCCCTGCGGCATCCGGGAGAGCAGGACTCGTGTGACCGAGCCGGTACCCGCGCCCACTTCCAGGACGTTCGACATCCGCGGCGCTCGTTCCAGCAACGGGTCGGTCAGCAGGTTGGCCAGCGACTTGCCGCTGGGGGCGATGGAACCGACGGTGCGATGGTTCCGTACCGATTCGACCAAGAAGTCCCACCCCTCTGTCGCACGCCGAGCCCGGCCCCGGCTATGAGTCGGGGAATCCGTATCGGCTGCCGTGTAGGACATGGGGGCTCCTGGGAAAAGGGATGGAGGATTCGATGTCCCCATCCTCGAATGCACAGGCCAATGCCGTCCTCCCCCACAGGGACCCAAAGCCGGACTGTCCTGAAGTGCCACCCATGGCCCCGGCGTCATTCTCTGGACGGACGGCCACCCACCCTGGGACCTAGGCGGTTCGTCTGGATCAGCTGATCGGCCGGACAACTCCTGGATGAATGACCGGTTGCGGCGGATCAGCGGGTGGCGATGGCCGCCGGTGCCGATGTGGACCCAGTGCCAGTCGTAGCAGCGTGGCGCCTTCGCGCCTGTCCCGGCGCTGTGCCGCTGCCAGGCGGTGGCGGGCAACCGGTCGGCGAATCAGCAGGTCCCCGGAACCACGTTCCGGGGACCTGCTGCGTATACGCCCCGCGATCGGAGCGGAGCGAGGGAGACGGCGGAAGCCCACAGCGACGCTGGGCGATACGCCTAGGGTGAGGTCAGAACGTCCAGGTGGTGTACCACGTCGCCTGACTGGTGGGATGGGTCAGGTCGGTGGTGACTCCGCTGAGGCGGCCGTCGGAGCCGCGGGCGCCGAGGTAACGGCCCCTTGCGCCGTCGCTCCAGGCGATGACGAAGTAGAGGGAGGTGCCGTCCACGAACCCCTGCTCGATGGTGCCCGTCGTCGAACTTCCCGTTCTGGCTATGCCGGTGAGGTTCCCCTGGGCGTCCTGAGTCACCGAGAGCGTCGCGTTGGCCGAGTTGCTCTGGTAGATGGTCCAGATACGCCCCACGTTGAAGTCGGCGGCCGCCGCCGCGGCAAGCGGTGCTGCGGAAGGCCGGTGCGCCGCCGCGGCCTGCGCGGCAGGGGCGAGGGTGGAGGGGGCCGACGCCGGGCATTCACTCACGTCACCCCGCACGGCAGGCACGCACGACGCGGAAGCCCGAGCCGCAAACACCCCACACCTCAAGCCCCTTGCATTCGCGCCGAGTTCCGGCCGTGGGGCGTCTCACGGTTTCGGACATCGGAGAGAAGGATCTGCGGCTGAGAACGCTCCACATCGCGGAATATCCGGTTCCGCGCACGGGTGCGGCGGGACGCGAGCACGATCACCGCCGTTGAACTCTGCACCTCCTCCCGGGTGTTGTCTCGTTCGTTGTCTGATCCCGCCGGAGGAACTTGATGATCCGCTCGTCCCTGCCAGCATGTGGCGGCGCGGGCCGACCTTCGGCGCGCCGGCTCGAAGAACCCCTCTTGTGCGGTTCTGACGTGGAGGGGGGAGCCGAGACGAACAAACAGAGGAGTGGAACATGTCGCGTCCCACCCGACGCCAGATGCTGCACGGCAGCGCCGCGACCCTGGCCGGAGCGGTGCTCGCCGCGCCGGTCGCCTTGTCGAACACCGCCGCCGCCCGTCCCGCCGCCGGACACGGACACTCGGAAGGCCACCAGGCCCCCGGGGGTCACGAGATGCCGGAGCCCTTCGACGAGGTCTACCAGGGCCGCCATATCGAGGGCTGGCCGGCGGACGAGGAAGCACCGGAGAACGGAAGCCGCGCAAGCGATGCAAGCCACGGCGGTCACGGAAGCCGGGCACATCCCCGGAGTGGCCAGGCCGGACCTCACGAGGGCATGGACTTCGTCGTCCGCATCGACAACGACGACCTCCATGTGATGCGGAACGCGGACGGCACCTGGATCAGCCTGGTGAACCACTACGAGACGTTCACCACGCCACGCACCCTGGCGCGCGCCGCCGTTCGTGAACTCCAGGGCGCTGATCTGGTCCCCGTCGTCACCGGCTGAGGTCTGGCCCCTGACCGTCCCCCCACCGAGGAGTCCTCGACATGGCAGTCCGGAAGAACCAGGCGGACCTCACCGCCACCGAGAAGCGGAACTTCGTCGATGCGGTGCTGGAACTCAAGCGCAGCGGCCGCTACGACGAGTTCATCAGCACCCACAACGCCTTCATCATCGGTGACACCGACAATGGAGAGCGGACCGGTCACCGGTCCCCGTCGTTCCTCCCCTGGCACCGCAGGTTCCTGCTCCAGTTCGAAGAAGCCCTACAGAGCATCACCCCGTCGGTCACGTTGCCCTACTGGGACTGGACCGTCGACCGCAGCCCCCGCAGCTCCCTGTGGGCCGACGATTTCCTCGGCGGCGACGGGCGCAGCGGTGACGGCCGGGTGCCCTCGGGGCCGTTCGCCTTCGGCAACGGCAAGTGGCCGATGAACATACGCGTCGACGGCCGGACGTTCCTGCGCCGCTCGCTCGGCACCGGGGTCCGTGAACTGCCGACCCGGGCCGAGGTCGACCGGGTGCTCGCCATGACCGTCTATGACGCCGCCCCCTGGAACAGCTCTTCCGACAGCTTCCGCAACAACGTCGAGGGCTGGCGCGGACCGAATCTGCACAACCGGGTGCACGTCTGGGTCGGTGGGCAGATGACCACGGGTGCCTCGCCGAATGACCCCGTCTTCTGGCTGCACCACTGTTTCATCGACAAGCTCTGGGCCGAATGGCAGCGCCTGCACCCCAAGTCGGGCTATCTCCCGACCGGCAACACTCCCGACGTCGTCGACCTCCACGACACCATGAAGCCATGGAACGACGTCACGCCGGCGGACCTGCTGGACCACACCAAGTTCTACACTTATGCATGACAGGTGCATGACATCTCGTAGCCTCCGCGGCGTTCCGCGGCGGCGGGCAACGCGCAAGCGGACATCACGTCCGTGAAAGCGGGTGCGTCGCCGGCCTGTCCGCGGTCAGAACGAACGCGAGGGGTCGGCGGCGGGCGTCTGTAGCGGGCGTCTTCAGCGAGGTGGACCTTCGTGGTCAGCCCGCAGCGGACCGGCCGATCGCGCGGTCGGCCGGCTCTCCGGCCGGGGCCCCTTGTTGCGGGCCCCGGCCGCGTGTCGGTGAACCCGCACGATCGTGGGTCCACCGACACTGATACCGCCCAGGCCGGCACCCCGTCGACGTCGGCGTGAGCCATCAGCGCGAGCCGTTGCTCGGCGAGTCGACGAGTAGGCCAGTTCCACGTTGTTCGCCCCGGCCCCGGCCCCGGCCCCGTCGCCGACCGGGGCGTTGTGGCGGGGCCGGCCGACCTGCCCGATGAGAAGCTGTGACGTATCGAGCACCGCACCGCCGACCACGGCGCCTTCCAGGACGCGGCCCGCGGCCGGAGCGACCTCGCGAGAATCGAGCGGCGCTGGGAGGACAAGGACATCCTGCGGGTCGTGGACTGTCGTCATGGACTGTCCGTCAGTGCACCCCATATTCGTGTCGATCCTGTGCATCTTTGCGGTCGGGGGCATGGAATCCGGACGAGGCTGCCCATCTCGCTGTGTAGCGCCTGCCTATGCCGTGATAGCACGGAGTAATCCAATTCGAGGAAGGCTACGACGCATGGGTATCTTCAGCCGTCGCCAGAGCGCGACTGTCCAGCCGGCGCAGGCTGTTGGCCCCCGTACGCCTTTCCCGGCGGCCGACGCCACCGGAGTCGCGCTCGACCCCGCGCTTCGTGCGCTGACCGGGCAATGGACCATCGACCGCCCGCACAGCCGCATCGGATTCTCCGTGCGGCACGCGATGGTCACGACAGTGCGGGGTGCTTTCGCCGATTACGACAGCACGCTGTATTTCGACGGAGCCCGGCCCTCCCAGTCCCGGGCCGAACTCGTCATTAGGGTCGCCAGCGTCGACACGGGCGTAGAACAGCGGGACGCACACCTCATCGGCACGGACTTCTTCGACGCGCACCGCTACCCGGAGATGGTCTTCCGCAGCACCTCCACGATCCACGAGGGCGCAGAGAGCTTCCGCATGACAGGGGATCTGACCATCCGCGGCATCACCCGGCCGGTCGAGCTGCAACTCGACTACCTCGGCTCGGTCTTGGACCCGTTCGGCTATGAGCGGGCCGGCTTTGACGGCACCACCACCATCGACCGCACCGATTGGGGCTTGGTCTACAACCAACGCCTGGAAGCGGGCGGCGCCATGGTGAGCGAGAAAGTTCGGTTGCAGTTCGATATCTCCGCGATCCGGTCCGTGCCCCTGGCGTAATTGCCCCGGGAGGCCCCCTGCGTTCCGTACGCCTACGCCTACGCCCTCGACGAGGCGAGCTGCGTGCCGTCACACGGAACTGGTCTGACGTGCACCCCGCTCACGGCACGCTGTCGTGAGAACGGAAGCAGCATCCCGTTCGGGCTGCGGGCCGCGCGGCCGGGGGCCTGGCGACCGCCGCCGTCGGCGAGGCGGCCGAGTTTCTTACGTCAACGCACGACCACCAGCGCGCAATACCCGGTTCACCAGTACTGACGGCCGCCCTCGAACACTCCCGTGCAGCCGCCGTCTCCGAGTCCGGTTCCGCATGTGCGTGGAGCACGGGTGCGACGCGAGGAGTGGCGTCGGCGCCAAGGGGGCGCGTTGCCCTGCCCGCGGTCTTGCGCCGGCTGCGGGGCAGTCGGCCGGCAGGCTGTTCAGTCGGCCACGCACAACTGGGCAGGGTCGAAGCCCAACCCGGCAAAGTGGCTGGCGAGTTCCAGGGAACGGACGCCGTGCAGACGGGTCCAGAAGATGGGTGTGCGACGCAGTGCCGGGGTCGGGGCCGGGTGTCCGCCGTCCCACTGCCGGTGCTCCTCGAGGTGCGCGTCCCAGACCGTTTCGGCGGTGTTCGCTGACGCGGCCGCGAAGGTGTCGAGGAGCGTCGACATGATCTCGGCGGTGATCGCGGTGTTCGCGGTGATGTCCTCCGGGGCGCGGTAGCGGAGCACGGGTGGCCCGTAAACGACGAGATACCGCTGGGGGAGTCGAGCGCCCAGCGACGCAGTGCGTGTGCGAGGTCCGCGAGGTCGGCGCCGCCCGTGGCGGTGGCTCGGAACGGGACTCCTTGCGTTCTCTGTCATGGCCACCATCCCTTCCTGTCAGGCGTGTTATGCCCTATCGCTATCGGAAATGCCTCTAATAAATCATGCGCCACTCCCTTGACGGATGGTGTCGGCACGCCTCAAGCTGGGCGCAGTTACACCTTCTAACGAGAGTGTTGATGCATAGCGGAAGAGGTTCTGGTGGGTGCCGATGAGCGCGTCGAGCTCGCTCTGCCCGGCAGGGCGGGGCAGGAGGCGCGTTATTGCGGTACGGCTCGGCGGCCGGGCCGAGTGCGGGGGAGCTCGTGGTCCACGGGCAGGCGGCCGGGGCGTTGTGCGCCGGGCAACGCAGGGGCCACGGCTGCCACTCGTCCAGCCGGCCCGCCAGCCGGGGTGCACGTCATCGGTGCGGCCCTCGCCGCCACCACGACGCGACCGACGCCCTGCGCGGGCGTCAATTCCGTCGACCCATCACCCTCCCCGCACATCCCGACCGCACCGGCAGCGCCGGCCCGCGCCCTTCAAGGAGAACCGTCATGAGCAGAGTGATGAGACAACTTCGGCGGACGCTCACCGCCATACTGACGGCCGGGGTGGTGCTGGCCACGCCGGTGCTGGCCACGCCGGTGGTCGCCGCGCCCGGCCGTACCGTCCCGCAGGCCCCGACGAGCCACATCACGTGGCACCCGTGCACCGACGCCGGGTTCCCGGGCATGCAGTGCGGCACGATGCGGGTGCCGGTGGACTGGTCCAAGCCGCGAGCCGCGCAGCTCGATCTGGCCCTGATCCGCCGCAAGGCAGACGACCCGGCACACCGCCAGGGCACTTTGCTCCTCAACGACGGAGCCGGTGGTTCCTCGATCGAGCAGCTGAGGCTGGCGACACGCAATGGCTTTCCCGACATCGCCGGTGCCATGACCCAGCGGTTCGACATCGTTGCGGTCGACCCACGAGGGGTCGGCCACAGCACCCCCGTCCGCTGTTCCGAGCCGCTCAAGCCCGCCGGGGTCAGCTACTTCCCGAAGAACCGGGCCGCTTTCGACAAGCTCGTGGCCCACAACCGCACCTTCGCCGGGGACTGCCTGCGCCGCAACGGCCCGCTGGTGGCCCATGTCGACCTGACCAGCACCGCCCGAGACATCGAAGCGGTACGCACCGGGCTCGGCGTCCGCCGGCTCAACTGGTACGGCATCCACTACAGCACCCTGCTCGGACGCACCTACGCGGCCCTCTTTCCCGGCCGGTTGCGCACGATGACCCTCGACACCGCGCTGGACGACACCACTTCGCCGCTCACCCGGATCGCCAAGGAGACAACCGGCGCCGAGGAGGCCTTCAACCGGTTCGCCGCCTGGTGCACCAACTCGGCGCAGTGTGCCCTGAAAGGACATGACGTCGCTGCCGAGTACGACGCCCTCGTCGCCCGCGCGGACCGCACCCCCCTCCCCGTCGCCGGCGGCACACACCGCCCGCTGACCGGTGAGGACATCCGCGGTGCCACCCAGGACTACCTGAACATCGCAAGCGTCACCTGGCCCGCCCTGGCCGAGGCGATCGTCAAGGCGCAGGCGGGCGACGCCACCGACTTCACCGTCGACCCCGACGGCACCCTCGATCCGGTGCAGGTTCTGGTGCCCGCCTGCCTGGACAACGCCCGTCCGGTCAGCACCTTCGAGCAGGCCGACCGACTGCACAAGTCGCTCGCCGCACGCGCACCGCACCTCGGCGGCGCGGTGCGCTCCTGGACCGCGCTCGTCGGCTGCCTCGGATGGCCGGTCCCCGCCAAGCCCGTGCAGGCCGGCCGCCTGATCTCCGGGGCACCGCCCGCGCTGGTCATCCAGTCCACGCACCAGGCGTTGGCTCCCCACGCGGCGGGCTCCGCCATGGCGGCCCAGCTGCCCGGCAGCGTCGTACTCAGCCGCGAGGGCGATGACTACAGCATGTTCCTGCTGTCCCCGTGCGTCCGTGAGGCGACCAACCGCTACCTGACCGACCGCATCCTGCCCGCATCGGGCACCACCTGCACCAACTGACTCCCCGGGTGCCCCTCCACCTCAACGGGAGCACGCGCGCATGAACGAGCCCCCTCCCGCGGGCACTTCGGCACCCTGCCCGGCTCCAGGCACTGAGAACAAGCGGTACGCGTCACGGCCCGACCCGACCCGGGCCCAGACGCCGGCCTCGCCCGGACATCCGAGTGATGTCCGGGCGGGGCCGTCCCGTCATCGCCTGCCTCGCCCGCGCAGCACCACTACAACCTCCTCGGCCGACTCCTCCACGCCGCCTTCCCGACGCGGGCCCGGACCTACAGCGCGACGACCGTGGAGAGGAGTGCGTGCGCCCGGGGGGGGGCGATGTCTCCGCGTTCCTCAACCGGCTCGTCTACATGCCCCGCAAAAGAGCGTTTTGCCATGGCGGAGGTGCTTGAGATAGGGCACCTGGGACTTCGTCGTGCTGACCTGCGGCAGTGCTGGCTGGCAAGATGGCTCAATGTTCGATTTCGGCATCGACGGATATCAGCCGGTGTGGCTGCACGGCCGTAGAGAAGTTGTGCGGGAGCACGGGCACCGCCTGCGTGGTCTTGCCGGCCGGACTCTGACAAGAGTCTGGATGGTCTGGGACGTAGAGGATGACGAGTGGTTCTGTGACTGTCCCGTGCTGTTCGACTTCGACGGCGAGCAGGTCGAGGTCAACCATCACAAGTTCGACGATCTTTCCCTTACGTGGAACACGATCGACACCGGTCGTCCGGTCCGTTGGCCCGGCTTCGACCTGCGGTGGCGTCCTGAGCCTCTTCCCGAGTTGGATGCTCTGCGGAGTCTGTCCCTCAAGGGGGTCGAACTGCTCGAATGGACCGGCAGGGATGTGGCTCAGGGAAGTGTTGACGTGAGCTTCGACTTCGAGGCGAATCGGGCAACCGTCTTCAATGCTCTCGATGAGAACGGGCTGAGCTTCGGTCCCCCTGGCCCGCGGCAGCGGGCCTACGCGCTCGGCTGACGCGCTCGGAGTTGCCGACGCGCTCGGAGTTCAGGCACACCGCCAGGTCGCGGTGGTTTCAGGTCCCGGACTGAGTGCTGCCCCAGTGGGGCATAGGGAAGCGGCTCCCGCTGCGAGCGGGAGCCGCCGGGGCGTCAGAGGTGTGTCCGGCGCCGGTTCGTGTGTCCGGCTTCGTGATGGCCGATGGCCTTGTGCATCAGTGCGATGACGGTATCGAGGTCGTCGCCCTGGTGCGGGTCGTCGGCCATGCGGTTGCGGCCGCGGGTGCCGCAACCGGTGCATTGGTGGACGATCATGTAGCCCTTGGCGGAGTGGTGCTCGACGGCCACCGGGCGCATCAGCGCACGACAGTCGTCGGCACGGTCTCCGGGCGAGACGTCCACGTGCAGCGAATACAGACAGTGCGGGCAGTGGTTGCGGTAGCTTCCGTTGGCCAGCGCCGCGACTGCCTTCCCGCAGTTTCCGCAGGTGAAGCCGGTATTTTCGGTTGTTCTGCTGATGGTGCTGCTCCTCAGCGAGTCGAAGGGATCTTCAACTCGGAGGCGCAGGGTTCCGTTCGTTCTCCCCCTGCCGAAGCAGGGGTCGCAGGCTTGACTGGGGAGTGACGCGGTTCACCGCCGCTCGGGGCGGGCGATTACTTCCGGCTCCAGCTTCACCAGAGTGCGCTTGCAGCTCCGGATCCGGACCACGACTGGGTTTGTGCAGTTGTCCCAGCCACTGTCACGCGGGTGTTCCACGTGCCGCCGGTAGGTGTCCATCCAGTCTCACTGCCGTCGGCGTCGTCCCCCGTCAGACAGCACCAGCTGCGGCATGCTTCATCGTGATCACGCCACCTCCTTGATCTTCCGAGTCTCCGCCGCATGTCATGTGGGTGGGCTGCGGAGACTCCCTCCATCATATTCGGGAGCCGGACGCCGTCTGGAAAGTCGCTGGTCAGGCGACTTCCGCACGTGGAGGAGGAGCGAGAGGCCCGCGAGACCAGCGGGTCCCTCCGCTTCCTGAAGCAGGTGATGCACACGGTGCTGGAGTACTGGCGGTAGCGCCGCGAGGCCCAAGGGTCTGACGCCCCGTTGACAGGCCCGGGCACGGGAAGCTAACTGATTCCACTGAGACAACTAACACTCCGAGAAGATGGCCATGTCATCCACGCCGACGTCATCCGGCCCCGACTGCCCCCGCCCCTCGGTAGCCGAAGCAGCCCGCGCGCTGAAGGACATCGACCGGCACCGGGACCAGGCGCACAGCTCGGCCACCAACTCCCGTTGGGTATATGTGCTGTTCGCCGTAGTGTTCTTCGCGCTTGCCGTGCTCCTGGCCGGCTTCGCCATCCAGCTGCTGCAACCGCACTGGCACCTCGACGTGCCGTACTGGCGGACCGCGGTGGGCGCGGTGGGCGGCGGCGCTCTTGCCCTGTTCGGGCCGCGCTGCCAGCAGGCGCTGCTCCCGGTCGCTGTGCGCGGCGGCCGTCGCGCAGGGGAGAGCGCCCTCGATGGCACACACTGACTTCGGCCCCGTACTCCCAACTGGCCGGTGAGCACGTCAACTGGCGGGTGCGGCCTCGCATCCATCTACACGGGCGAGTCCGATCATTTGCTGCCGGCCATGGACGATCGCGGAGCCGCGGCCGGCGCGTCATGCGATGCCTGCCTGTCTGCCTGGACGGCCGGCTGCTGACCGGTGTCCGACCTGCCGCCGAACCTGCACCTTTGTGAGTCGAGTTGGCACGCAGGTTCCTTCGGGGCGAGGGCGAAGAGCGCCCGGACTGTGCGAGCCCTCCTGGCGCATCGTCCTACCCTGCCCGAGTCGCATCTCGTCGGCATGGTGGATGTTTCCCGGGCGCCGAGAAGACGTTGGTCAGCCAACCGTGGGGAACCGAAGCCGACTGCTGAGCGTGACTAGTTGTGTGCCCTGTGCACAGACGGAGGCTACAGTCCTTTTGACGGAGACGGTGGGGCTCGGGTGCCGACGGGCGTCGACTGGGGCGGCCGAGCCGTTCGAGGGAGAACTGGATGGGAGACCGAAGCAGGTACGCGGCCCGAAATGCGGTGCTCGTTGCCTTGATGATCGCGTCGGCGGGGTGCGCCCACGCGGCGCCCGGCGGACGTGACGAGGGTGGTTCCGGCCTTGGCCGGCCGAAGCCCGCGAACAGCGCTGATGCCCCTGCCAACCCTGGGTCAGCTGAATCTGCCTCAGTGACTCCGGCTCCGTCGGACCGCGGTGGCGGGAGGGACCATGGTGCTGTGGGTGACCAATCGGCTGCCGGCGGTTCGGGTTCGGGTTCAGGCTCGGGAAGACAGAAGGATCCGTCAGGTGGCGGCCCTTCCTACGGCGGCGACCCCATCCCACCCGTCAAGCCTCCACCCGTCGACGATGGTGAGTCCCCGGCTTCGGGCAGCGGCATGGATCCGACCGGTGGTGGGGACGGTGGTGGCGGCGACACCGGCGGCGCCAGCACCGGCGGCGCCGGCGGGGAGGACAGCGAGACCTGTCCTCCGCCGAACGGATCCCAGTCCCCGTCTCCCCGGCCGGATCCGACGCAGCCGGCCACGCCGTCACCGCCGCCTGACGCCAGCTCTTCGCCAGATGGATCCTGTGCTTCCCCCTCCAGTACCTGAGCGCCGGGACGAGCAAGGTAGGAACTTGACCAGCAGAGGAAGCCAACGGCACACCCAGTCATGGCGACTTGACCCGCGCACGCGAGGCAACGGTGCGGCGCGCCGCCCTCAGCCAAGCCGCAGGCCGCGGACTGGCCTGCGCTCCCCTACCCGCCGAGCAGCAACCGCCGCGCGACGAGAGAGGCCTGTTACGCCGGCTTCCGGGCAGACGGCCGGGGACCGTACGGCAGCCGGACTGCTCGGCGTAGTGGTAGCGCAGGCTTCCTTCCTCGTAGCGATCATGTACTTTCTGGGCGCGGTTTACCTGACCTCCTACTACCACTACTTCCGTCTGGACGCTTTCAGCCTGGGCTTTGGCTTCGCCGAGCTCTCGATCCAGAGCCTGAACGTACTGAAAGTGCCTGTCGTGATCGCCCTGACCGTGGCTGTCCTGGCCGCACGTCACCTCACCACCAGGGAAAACGCCCCTGCACAGGGGAGCCTGGCACGCATGCTGGAGAGGTGGGGTCGGGCCGTGGTCCGAGCCCACCTGGCCTTCATCTTGGCCGGACTGGCTCTCCTTCTCCTATGGTCCCGCATCCAACCCTACGGATGGACGGCTCCCTTGCTGCTGGGGACCGGAGTGCTCCTCGGGCAGACCCCTTGGGCCGGTGGAGGTGCGACCGCCTCCCCGCTGTGGAGCAAGGCGGTGCCCGTCTTCACCGGCGGCCTGTTGATGATGTGGGCGTTCAGCCTCGCCACCAGCCAACTGGGCGAACAGGAGGCCCAGCAGGCCGCCGGCCAACTCGTGCGCCGCACAGCCGTCGCGATCCTGAGCACCGACCGCCTCAGCCTGGCCGGGCCAGGGCTAAAGGCAGAGGACCTGGGAGCGAAAGCGCACTACCGGTACCGCTACACCGGGCTACGCCGGATCATCGAACGCAACGGCCGCTACTACCTGTTGCCCCTCGGCTGGGACCCGCGGACCGGGCCTACCTACGTCATCCAGGACGGCAACGACGTCCGAGTCGAGCTGTTGCCCGGAACGCAATAGGGTCTGCCGACGGATCCGCCGGCAGACCCTATTGCGCCGCCCAGGGACGCGATCAATGCGCGGCCGGTGCTGCGTGATCCTGAGCCTCAGGAGCGCGGCTGCGTGAGTTGGTACGGCCGCCACCACAGGATCTTCTGGCCAAAGGAGGTGTGCCGCTTCGACCTGCAAGTACCTGTCCACGAACATGACTTCGGGCAGCGGTCGTTGACGGCTTCGGGCGGCAGTCATGAGGGTCATCGCGTCCGAGACCGACGGGAACAGCAGCTCCTCCAGTCGGAGCACCATCTCTTCCACGGACCCGAACTCTCAGCTGCCCAAGATCGCCACTGACCATTTTCGGGCAACAACCCCAAGGCCAACTCGGCCTTCGGGCGTCACTCACCGTGCTCACCTCACGGAAAGTGAGCCAGAACCCGAGTTGCGGCAGCACTGATCTTCCTCGGAGGCCCCGACTGGATTTTTTTGCCGCGCGGGGCCGGCTCGTTGGGTACTTGGGCCGTGTCCGGCTGGGGTCGTAGGTGCTCAGTGGTGGCACGCGGTGCTTGCTCAGTGGCGGTACGCGGCCATCGCGATCTCAAGGAAGGAGCGGATCAACGGGTTGGTGTCACCCTCGTTGGACACCGCGACCACTCGGCTTGGCGCCATGTCGACCAGCGGAATCGCGGCCAGGTTCTCGGGCAGGTCGTGTCCGAGCGGGGCCAAGCCGACCGTGCTGTTCCAGAGCACGGCCTGAAGGCATTCCTGGACGACGCGCACCACCGGGCCCTCGCGCGGCGTGCCGCCGTTCCAGTACGACTGCCAGATCGGGTCGGTTCCCTGCGGGAACTGGAACCAGCGGCGGTCGGCCAGGTCGGCCAGCTTCAGGTGGTCGCGACGGGCCAGCGGATCGTCGGCACGCAGAACCGCACCGACCGGATCGGTGCGCAGCTCACGAACCGTCAGGGCCGTGTCGTTGAACGGTGCACGGGTCAGGGCGACGTCGACCATTCCGATACGAAGCCCGCAGGTCGGGTCGGTCAGGTCGGTGTCGCGGATGTGGATGTCGACGCCGGGGTGGCTTCGGCGGAAGACGGCCGCCAGCCTGGTGATGCCGGGGTCGGTGCCGTCGCCCAGGACGCCGATGGTGAGGACCGCGGCGCCGGCCGCCGCGGCCACGCGGACGCGAACGCGATCGGCCTGGTCGAGCAGGGCCCGCGCTTCGTCGAGCAGCACTGCCCCCACCGGGGTGAGCGTGACGCCGGCAGGCGAACGGGCGAACAGCAGGGCACCGATCTCTGTTTCCAGCTGCTTGATCGCCCGGCTCAGCGGCGGCTGGCTCATGTGCAGCCGGGCGGCGGCCCGGCCGAAGTGGAGTTCCTCGGCGACCGCGACGAAGTAGCGCAGGGTACGTAGCTCCACGCTGCAACGATACCCGCAAGGTATCGGCGTGGCGGAACAGGTCTTGGACACTTGCAGGGCCCTGGCGGTGCACTGGGAGCATGACCGACGAAGCGAAGATGAGTGAAGCGAGGACCAGTGAACCGCAGGCCGGCCCCGACGTATCGGTGGTCGGCCCCGACGACGGCGAGACGATCGTCATGGGCACCACGCGCATGCGCGTCCTCGAAGACGGCAGCCACACCGGGCACCGTCTGGGGATGGCCGAGTCCGTCCTCGCCCCGCACACCGACGGACCGCCGCAGCACCGCCACGCCCAGCACGATGAGGGCTTCTACATCATCTCGGGCACGGTGCGGTTCACCGTCGGGGACAAGGTCTACGACGCGACCGCGGGCACGTTCGTAATCGTCCCGCCCGGCACCCCGCACACCTTCGCCAACCTGACCGACCAACCCGCCGTCATGCTCAGCACGTTCACCCCCGACCTGTATGTGCAGTACTTCCGAGACCTCCAGAGCATGACCGCCGAGGGCACGCCGCTGACACCCCAGGCCGCCATCCACACGATGAGCCGCTACGCCACCGAGCCCGCTACCGACTTCGCCTGAAGCCGGCGAGCCGACACCGCCCGGTTGCCCGCCAGCGGACCGGGAACAGTCAAGGCGCTCCCACCCCTCGGCGTCCGTCGCTCACACACGCAGCAGTCAGCCGATGGGGTTGACGAAGGTGGCCGGGTGGGTGGCGCCGGTCTGGTCGACGAGCGGGCCCCAGGGCCACTTCAGGGTCAGCGCTGTGGTCTCGTTCGGCGGGGTGACGGCCGCGAAGGCGGGCATCCAGGGGTGCGCCTCGTCCTTCCTGGCCATGGCGAGGTTGATCGTGAAGTCGGTGCTGTCTCCGGGCCCCAGGGTGATCGAGCTGTGCTTGGCCGACGAGCGGCGCAGCGACCAACTCTGGCCGCCGTTCCCGGACTTGAGGTCCACGCCCGGGAAGCCACCGATCTTGCAGGTGCTGCTGCCCTTGTTGGTCAGCACGATGCTGGTGGTCGTCCCGCCGTCTGCGTCCGGGGCGGGGGTCGCATCGCCGCCCGTGGCGAACGACGCCTTCAGGCCGGAGGTGTGGCAGCGCTGGACGCCCGAGCTCGACCCACCACTGGTAGCCGCCTGCGCGCTGCCCGGCTGCTTGCCCGCAGCGTCCGCCTTGGCGTCGACCTTCGCGTCGACCTCGGCACCGGGGCCCGCCTGGCCATCGGGGCCCTGGGCCCCGGCGGAGGAGCCCGCGCCGCCGGACTCGGCGGCGGCCACGCCCGTGTCCGTGTGGCCCGCGGGCTTGGCGCCGGCGGTGTCCGAGCCGGAGCAGGCCGTCAGGGTGAGGCCGGCGGCTGCGGTCAGGGCCGCGGCGGCAAGGCGCAGGGTGCGGCGACGAACGGTGCGGGTGGTGGTGGCGCTCATGTGGGGTCCCCCGGGGCAGTCGGTGTCGTTGGCTCTTCGGTACGTCACCCACTTTGGTCTGGGCCACTGTTGCCAGGCTGCTGCTCCACTAACGTCCGGCTAACAGGGGTGTGATGGGAGGAAGGACGCCCAGGAGAACCCGAAGAGGCAGGTGCGGAAGCCTAGTTGGGAATGAAACGCGCAGCTGCTTGCGGAAGCAGGGGCATCCGACAGGCCCGACAGTCAAGGTCATAGCCATAGCCACAGGCGCCCCGCCCACAGCGACCGGAACGGTCGGGACAGTCAGCAACCACGCGACCCATCGGACACGTCCAAGGCCCCGGTCGGGACTGCGGGCCTGACTGGTTACCGGTGTCTTACGGGGCGACCTCCCCCGCACCCCGACGGGGCGGCTGCGGGTTTGCTGTACGCATGATGGGCCCGCCGATAGCGGTCGGCCCCCTTGTCCCCTTCAGGAGGCCTTGGTGTCCCGAGTGTCCCGCCGTACCGTCGTGCCCCTCCTTCTCGTGCTGGTGGTCGTCGCCGGAATCGGGCTTTATCTCTTCCAGCCTTGGAAGGCGTTCACCGACACCACGGTGAACGAGGCACTGCCCACGGCATCCGCCCCCGAAGTGAAGGGCGGGGAACCGTCGATGAAGGGCACGAGACCGAAGGACCTCGCCGAAGGCCGCTTCGTCACCCACGAGCACGACACCAGCGGCACGGCCCGTACGGTCCGGCTGACGGATGGCGGCCAAGTGCTGCGGCTGGAGGACCTCAAGACCTCCGAGGGGCCGGATGTACGGGTCTATCTTTCGGCCCGGACCGCCGATGCGGCCAAGGCCGGGCTCGACGGCGGGGCGGTCGCGCTGGGGAAGCTCAAGGGGAATCTCGGAAGCCAGAACTACACCGTCCCGGCCGGCACGGACCTGTCGAAGTTCCGCAGCGTCGTGATCTGGTGCGAGCGGTTCTCGGTCTCCTTCGGCGCCGCCAATCTCGCCCCGGTGTCCGGCTGACCCGTTGAACATCTGGCTAGTACACGCGTAGCGGCTCTGCCACAACGTCTGTGAAGCCGGTGGCGGACCTGCCCACCGTCCTTCGCCCGAGCCCATGTCAGGTGGTCTTGATCTGGCCTCCGTCGATGACGAATTCGGCACCGGTGACGTTGCCGGCGCGCGGGGAGGCCAGGAAGGCAACGAGGTCGGCCACCTCCTGGGGTTCGGTGATGCGTCCGGTGGAGATGCCCATCTGCTGGGGTACGACCTGGTCCAGGGCCTCCTGTGCCGTGCCGCCCGCACTGGCCGCGACGGTGTCGGCGAAGGCGCCGGGGGCAGTCCAGAACGGGGTGCGTACGGGGCCGGGAGCGACGGCGTTGACGCGGACGCCACGGGGAGCGAATTCCTCCGACAGAGCTTTGGTGAGGTTGCTCAGGGCGGCTTTGGCCGCTGAATAGTCCACCACCATGGGGAAGGGCAGGCGGGCGTTGACCGAGCTGATGTTGACGATCGCGCCCTCGCCGTGGGCCAGCAAGTGTGGCAACGACGCACGGCTGGCGCGCACCGCGCTCAGGAAAGTCATGTTGAGGGCGTGCATCCATGCTGCGTCATCGACGTCGAGGAAGCTGGAGCGTGGGTTGGTGGCGCCGACGTTGTTGACCAGCACGTCGATCCGGCCATGTCGGTCTGCTGCCTCCTGGGCCAGCGTGTCGGCACCATCGGCGTCGGCCAGATCCACGGGGTGGAAGGTGACGTCGTACCGCTCGCGCAGGGCCGCCAGCTCAGTCGTTTCCGTGCGGCTGCCGACCACCACACGCGCGCCCTCACGGCCGAGTGCCTCGGTGACGGCCAGCCCGATGCCCTTGCTGCCTCCAGTGACAACGGCGACCTTGTCCGTCAGGTTCAGCTCCATCGGGATCTCCTCCTGCGTCACGCTTCCAGCATGGGCAAATGCATCTGCATCGGTCGTATGGAGTGAGTGTCCGCTCTCGTTTCGGAGTAGTGCCGTCGCCACGCGGCCTGCACTGAGGATTCCCGCCCACCAGCGCCCTTCGTGGGCCTTGGAACGTCTTGGTTCCGTCGGCGGCCGGGTCGTGACGGCGGGGTCGCCGGACACCTCCTGACGCAGCACAGGCGTCGAAGGGTCCGTCGAGGGAGGCGGCTGCGTACTGCTGGGCGTGCGCGGTGAAGTCGGCGGGGCTCGCGGCGCCGTGGCGATGCTTCCTGTTCCAGTCCTTGAGCATGCGGAGGAAGGCGTCCGCACCCAGGGTGCAGCGCAGGGCATGGACCGTCAGCCCTCCCCGCTCGGGCAGTGGCGCCGCCTCGCCACCCGCTACGCGACGACCCTCACCGAGGGAGTCCGCTTCGAACGGCGGCTGTTCCACGCGGTGTTCGCGACCGCGGTCGCGGACCCGGGACGGCGGATCGGCGCCCTGGAGATCCTGGCACCGGCCGAACGGGACCAGGTCCTGGTGGCGTGGAACGGCACGGTCGGCGAGCCGCCGTCCGTCCTGGTTCCCGAGGCTTTCGAGGCACAGGCCGCGCGGACCCCGGACGCGGTGGCCGTGGTCGCCGACGGGGTGGAGCGGACATTCGCGGAACTGCGCGCGCGGGCGGACGAGCTCGCCGGGTACCTGGCCGACCACGGCGTCGGGCCCGATGTGCTGGTCGGTCTGTGCGTGCGCCGGTCGACCGAGATGATCGCCGCTGTCCTGGCCGTCTGGAAGGCCGGAGGGGTGTGCGTGCCGCTGGACCCCGGCTATCCGGCGGAGCGCCTGGCGTTCATGCTTGCCGACGCGTCGGTGCCCGTGGTGGTGACCGAGCGGGCACTGGCCGGGCGGCTGGGCGAGTGCCGGGCGCCACTACTGCTGCTGGACGCGGACGCGCCCTCGGCCACGGACGCGCCCCCGGCCACGGACGCGCGGGCCGCCACGGGGCAGGGCGCGCCGACCGAGCAGCCGGCCGTGCGGGGAGACCGGGGAGCGTACGTGGTGTACACGTCCGGGTCGACGGGCGTGCCGAAGGGCGTGCTGGTGACGCATCTGGGCCTGGCGAACCTGTTCGCCAGCCACCGCGAGCGCGTCTTCGCCCCCGCGGCGGCCAAGGTGACCGCGGCGGCCGGGCGGCGGCTGCGCGTGGCACACACGGCGTCGCTGTCGTTCGACGCGAGCATGGGGCAGCTTCTCGGCCTCGTGGCCGGGCACGAACTGCACGTGGTGGACGACGACACCCGCCGCGACGCCGCCGCGCTGCTGGCGTACGTACGCAGCCGGGGCATCGACTACCTGGGGATCACGCCGTCGCTGCTGCGCGAGTTGGCAGGCCTGGGGATGCTGGACGGCCCCGGTCACCGGCCGGGCGTGATCCTGTTGGGTGCGGAGGCCACGGACGCGGCGCTGTGGGAGACGCTGCGGGAGTACCCCGGCATCGAGGTGCACAACTACTACGCGCCGAGCGAGTGCACCGTGGACGCCGTCGGCGCCCGGGTACGGGACAGTGCCCGGCCGGTGATCGGCAGGCCGGTCCGGAACATGCGGGTCTACGTGCTCGACGCGCGGCTGCGGCCGGTGCCGCCCGGAGTGACGGGCGAGGTCTACCTCTCCGGAGTACAGCTCGCCCGGGGGTACCTGAACCGGTCGGGCCTGACCGCGGAGCGCTTCGTTGCCGACCCGTTCGGGGGGCCGGGGAGCAGGATGTACCGGAGCGGCGACCTGGCCCGCTGGACCGCGGCCGGGTTGCTGGAGTACGCGGGCCGGGCGGACGACCAGGTCAAGCTGCGCGGGTTCCGTATCGAGCTCGGTGAGGTCGAGGCGGTGCTGGCCCGGCACGCCACGGTCGGGCACGCGGTCGCGATGGTGCGTGAGGACAGGCCCGGCGACCAGCGCCTGACCGCCTATGTGGTGCCCGCGCCCGGTGCCCGGGTGCACCCGGGCGAACTGCGGGAGTTCGCCGCCGGGAAGCTGCCCGGGTTCATGGTGCCCGCCGTGGCCGTCGTGCTCGACGCGCTGCCGCTCACCCCCAGCGGGAAGCTGGCCCGCCGCTCCCTGCCCGCCCCCGGGCCGGGGATCCACGGGGCCGGCGGCCGGGAGCCGCGCGAGCCCGCGGAGGAGATCCTGTGCGGGCTGTTCGCCGAGGCCCTCGGGAGCGCGCAGGCCGGGATCGACGACGACTTCTTCGCCCTGGGCGGGCACTCGCTGCTCGCGACCCGCCTGGTGTCGCGCATCCGTACGGTGCTCGGTGTCGAGCTCGCCGTACGGGACGTGTTCGAGGCTCCCACGGTGGCCGGTCTGGCGGCCCGGATCGACGCGTCGGGCCTCGGGCCTGTCTCCCCACGGAGGCCGGGGAGACAGGCCCGAGGGGCTTCCCGGCGTCCGGCGCTGCGGCCCGCCGACGACCGTCCGGTCGAACTGCCGCTGTCGTTCGCCCAGCGCCGCCTGTGGTTCCTGCACCGGCTCGAGGGCCCGTCGGCCACGTACAACATGCCGTTCGCCCTGCGCCTGACCGGGGACCTCGACGTCGCCGCGCTGCACGCCGCCCTGAACGATGTGGTGGCCCGGCACGAGGTGCTGCGCACGGTCTATCCGGATGCGGCGGGCGTGCCGCGCCAGCACGTCCTCGACCCCGCCGACGCCGTCGTCGAGCTGCCCGTGGAGGCGGTCGACGAGGCCGGGCTCGCCGCTTCGATCGCGGACGCGGCCGCGCACCGGTTCGCCCTGTCGTCCGAACCGCCCCTGCGCGCGCGGCTGTTCACGCCGGGCCCGGGTGAGCACGTGCTGCTGCTCGTGCTCCACCACATCGCGGGCGACGCCCTGTCCAACCGCCCGCTGGCCCGCGGCCTGTCCAGCGCCTACACCGCCCGGCGCGCGGGCCGGGCACCGTCCTGGACACCGCTGCCCGTCCAGTACGCCGACCACACCCTGTGGCAGCGGCGGTTCCTCGGCGAGGCGGACGACGAGGACAGTGTGCTGTCCCGGCAGGTGGAGTACTGGCGGCGGACGCTGACGGGGCTGCCGGCCGAGCTGGAGCTGCGCCGGGACCGGCCACGTCCGGAGGTGGCCAGTCACCGCGGCGCCACGGTGCCGCTGCGGGTGGGCCCGGACCTCCACGCCCGGCTCGCCGCGCTGGCCCGGGCGGGGCACGCGAGCCTGTTCATGGTCGTCCAGGCGGCGCTGGCGGCGCTACTCACCCGGGACGGCGCGGGCACCGACATCCCGATCGGCACGCCGACCGCGGGGCGCACCGACGACGCGCTCGACGACGTCGTCGGATGCTTCGTCAACACCTTGGTGCTGCGTACCGACACCGGCGGGAACCCGAGCTTCGCGGAGCTGCTGGACCGGGTGCGCGAGGCGGGCCTGGCCGCGTACGCGCATCAGGACGTGCCGTTCGAGCACCTGGTGGAGGTGCTCAACCCGGCGCGCTCGGCAGCCCGGCACCCGCTCTTCCAGGTGCTGCTGACGCTCCACCACACCCACGACCTGGCGGTGGACCTTCCGGGGCTGCACTGCCGGGCCGAGGGGACGCAGTCACAGTCGGCCAAGTTCGACCTGCTGTTCAGACTGGCGGAACGGCGCACCCCGGACGGGCTGCCCGGGGGTCTGGAAGGCACCGTCGAGTACAGCACGGACCTGTTCGACCGGGGCACGGTGGCGGACCTGGCGACCCGGTTCGAGCGGCTGCTCGATGCCGCGGCCGCCGACCCCGCCGAGCGGATCTGGCGGCTGGACACCCTCACGCCCGCCGAGCGCGGGCGGGTCCTGGTGGAGTGGAACGACACCGCACGGCCGCCGTCCTCCTCGACGCTGCCGGAGCTGTTCGAGGCGCAGACGGCCCGGACCCCGGACGCGATCGCCCTGTCCGCCGGGGAAGTCGACCTGACCTATGCCGAGTTGAACGCGTGGGCGAACCGTCTGGCCCATGCTCTGATCGAGCGCGGGGCCGGACCGGAGCAGGTGGTGGCCGTCGCCCTGCCGCGCTCGGTCGAACTCGCCGTGGCCCTGCTGGCCGTGCTGAAGTCCGGCGCGGCCTATCTGCCCGTCGATACGCACTACCCGGCCGAGCGGATCCGCGCCCTGCTCAAGGACGCCGGGCCGGTCTGTGTCCTGGACGACCGGGACCAGGTCCGGCACCCCGGCGACCGGCCCGCGGTGAATCCGGGCGGCGCGGCCCTCGGTACGCCGTTGACGTCCGCGCACCCCGCTTATGTGCTCTACACCTCCGGCTCGACGGGCGCGCCCAAGGGAGTCATCGTCCCGCACGGCGCCGTCGTGAACCGGCTGCTGGGCATTCAGGCCGAGTTCGGACTCGAACCCTCCGACTCGGTCCTGTACAAGGCGCCGACGTCCTTCGACGCGTCCGTGTGGGAGTTCTTCTGGCCTCTGACCACCGGGGCCCGGATCGTGGTCGCCGACCCCGAGGGGCACCGGGACCCGGCCTACCTGGCTCAGGTGATCCGCGCACACGCGGTGACGACCGTGCACTTCGTGCCGTCGATGCTGTGGACCTTCCTCGACGAACCGGCCGCGGCCGGCTGCACGAGCCTGCGGCGGGTCCTGACCGGAGGGGAGGCGCTCCCGGCGGACCTGCGGGACCGCGCCCTGACCGTGCTGGACGTGGACCTGCACCACCTCTACGGCCCGACGGAAGCCACCGTCCACGCGACGACCGGCACCTGCGGGCGCACCCCGGCCGCGGCACCGGACGGCCCACCGGTGCCGATCGGACGCCCCGTCAGGAACATGCGTGCCTACGTGCTGGACGCGGGCCTGGGCCCGGTGCCACCGGGCACCGTGGGAGAGCTCTACCTTGCCGGCGTACAGCTCGCCCGCGGCTACCTGAACCGCCGTCGCCTCACGGCCGAGCGGTTCGTGGCCTGCCCGTTCGGCGCGCCGGGGGAGCGGATGTACCGGACCGGGGACCTCGCCCATTGGGCCGAGGACGGCGTTCTCCACTTCGCCGGCCGCGCGGACGACCAGGTCAAGCTGCGCGGGTTCCGCATGGAGCCCGGCGAGATCGGGGCGACTCTGACCCGGCACGCCACGGTCTCGCAGGCCGCCGTCGTCGTCCGCGAGGACCGGCCAGGACAGCGGCGGCTGGTGGCGTATGTGGTCGGGGCGCCGGGTGCCGAGCCGCAACCGGCCGAGCTGCGGGCCCACGCCGCCCAGGTGCTGCCGGAGTTCATGGTCCCGGCCACGGTCGCCGTCCTGGACGCGCTGCCGCTGACCCACAGCGGGAAGCTGGACCGGCAGGCCCTGCCGGAGCCGGGCCCGCGCTCGCCGGTCTCCACGTGGCCGGCGCGCACACCCGAGGAGGAGATCCTCTGCGGCCTGTTCGCCGAGTGCGTCGGCGCGGTCGCCACCGGCATCGATGACGACTTCTTCGCACTCGGCGGTGACTCGCTGGCGGCGATCCGGCTGGTGAGCCGGATCCGGGACACGCTGGGCTTCGACCTGTCGGTCCGGGACCTGTTCGCGGCACCCACGGTGAGCCGCCTGAGGGAACGCCTCCGACGGGGCGTCCCGGGCGACGCCTTCGACGTCCTCCTGCCGCTACGGGCCTCCGGTGGGCTCCCGCCGCTGTTCTGCATCCACCCCTCCGATGGCCTGAGTTGGTGCTACACCGGGCTGCTGCGGCAGCTGGGGCAGGACCGCCCGGTGTACGGGCTCCAGGCGCGCGGCATGGCGCGGCCGGATGAGTACCCGGAAACGATGGAGCACCTGGTCACCGACTACGTTGCGCAGATCCGTTCGGTCCAGGCCACCGGCCCCTATCATCTGCTGGGCTGGTCGTTCGGCGGCCTGGCGGCCCACGCCGTCGCGGTCCGCCTCCAGGCCGAGGGCGAAGAGGTGGCTCTGCTCGCCCTGCTCGACTCCTACCCCCGGGACCCCCAGAGGGCGGCTCCGCTTCCGGACGAGCAGGAAGTCCTCTCGGCCCTGCTCGACTTCGCGGGCCACGCCGGGGACGGCGTACCGCTGCGCATCGCCGACGTCATGGAGGTTCTGCGGAGCGGCGGCGGGCCCCTGGCGGACGTGGAGGAGCGCCGCGTGGTGGCGATGACCGAGATCGTCGCGAACAATGCACGCCTGTCTGCGGCGCACGTGCCCGGTCGGTTCGACGGGAGCCTCCTGCACTTCACGGCGACCTCCGAACGCTCGCCGGGGCTGCCGACCGCGGCTTCCTGGGAGCCCGCTGTCACCGGTCGCGTGGAGCGGTACGCCGTGGACTGCACCCACCAGGAGATGTGCAAGCCCGTGCCGCTCGCCCAGATCGGGCGCGTGGTGGCCGAAAGGCTGGGCGACGTCGCAGCATCCGGCTACCGCAGTCGGTAGCCGGAGAGCCGGAGAGCCGGAGAGCCGGAAAGCCGGAAAGCCGGAAAGCCGGAGAAACCAGAAGAAGGAAGAAGGAAGCACACCATGACCAACCCCTTCGAGCACCCCGAGGGCACGTACCTGGTGCTGGTCAACGACGAGGCTCAGCACTCCCTGTGGCCGTCCTTCGTGGAGGTCCCGGCCGGATGGGAGGTCGCCCACGGGGAGGATTCCCGGGAGGCCTGCCTCGCCTATGTCGAGGAGCACTGGACCGACATGCGCCCGAAGAGCCTCGCCGAGGCCATGGACGGGGCCGACGGGACGGGTTCCTGACCCGTCGGCGACCGGCACACCGGCTCCTGGTGAGTCCGGCCCTGTTCGACGATGGCCGATCTGTCCTCGGAGCCGGGACGGCGCAGCGCGCCCGCTCCGAGGACGGCGCCGTCCCCGGTCGAGTACCGCGTGAAGGTTGCGTCGTGGTAGGAGGGCTGTCCGTGTCTGTCGACGGTGTCCCGCAAGCCACTGCGGGACACCGGATAACACCTCTTTTGAGCGGACAGGGCCGCTAGTCGCGCTGGAGTAACTGTGCGAAGCGCCGCTCCCAGGCGTCCTGATTTCCCTTGGCTTCCTGAACGAACCGGCTCCGAGCGATCCCTTTGATCACCATGTCGTTGACCAGGGAGTACGGAAAGGCCATCGGCCGTACGACATCCATGAACAGCACGGCACGGTCCTCATCGGTCCCGTTCCACGCCTCGTGTACGTAGGTGTCGTCGAAGAACATGCCGGCCCCCTCACGCCAGTGCGCCTCTTGTCCGCCGACGCGAATTCCACAGGAGTCCTCGGGAGACGGGACCTTCAGTCCGAGGTGATAACGGACCACGCCCTTGTAGGGGCCGCGGTGCGGTGGCACGTGTTTATGGGGGCCGAGGATCGAGAAGAAAGCCGTTTTCAGACCGGGGATATGGGCCAGCAGTTCAGCTGTCCGCGGACACCGCTCGCAGTTGGCGTCGAACTTCAACCCGTAACCGTAGAAGAAATAGGTCTTCCACTGGTTGTCGTTGGTGATGTGGCGTTGGCCGGTCGAGATGTCCTGAAAATTGGGCAGCGCGTCGCGATGCTCCAGCAGGGTGTCGAGTTCGGCTCTGATGTCACGCCAGTTGTCTTCGAGCCCTCGACTCCATGGGAACTCCGATTCCGAGATGAACGGGCTGTCATCGAAGCGGGAGTGGTGGACCATCTGCTTTTCGATCCACTTCACCAGCGCGGGAAGAACTCTTGGCACAACTACACCCCTGCGTCGTCGGTTCGGTTGCCGGTCTCAGGTGCGCGGCATCGCGAGCTCGGCCCGGCCGCCGGCGGAGACGACCAGACCGGACAACTCGGCTGTGCACCGGTCCGGTGCCGCGCACATGACGTCGGACCTTCGGCGATCCCGAGACTCGCGACAGGGCCCTCCTGGCCCCTTCACCGAGATGTTGCACCCTCATTTATTGGAACTCCACAAGCGGGTGAGTGGTGCGGATCTGGCGCCTTCCGGGAAACTTCCCGCTTTCAGGGGCCTGGTGTTCCGCCCGGTGAAAAGGGGTTGAACGGCGGATTCCGCATGCCTTCCCTCAAGTTTTATTGGTCGTTACATCAGGTGGCGGGTGTGCTGCCAGCTTCGGATGATCCGAAGTTCGCGTCAAGGTCATGATCCGGACGATCCCGGCCAGAATGCGCTGTCACCGGTGCCGCCCCCGCGTCCAAGGGCGGTGCGCTTCACCGGTGGTGAACCACTGCTCTCCGCAGAGCTTCCGGAACTCGTAAGACAGGCGACTGGGGACGGTGCGGGTGTCTCCTTTCTCCGTCCTCGCCAAAGGGCACATTCTCGGCCCGGTCGCCATCCACGCCCTGCTCGACCGCGGATGCCAGGAAAACGTGCTGAGCACCGACGGCCTGAGCGGGCTGCACTATGTACCGGCCCCGCCCCGCCCGGCGACGCCCCGCGCCCCCCGGCCCGGGAGCCCAGCCCACAGAGGCCAACTGCCAAGTGCACCAGGGGACTTATTGCCCCGCCCCCGGCTCCCATGCCGAAGCGGCTGTGGTGGAGCGGTTCGACCGCGCTGCGGCACCGGTGAGTGGGCTTGCGCGCCCCGGTTACCGACTTTCCCGCTGTGTCGCGCCGCCGGTCTCCGGCCGCCGCGCCCGTCTGCCGGAGCAATGTGAGAGCGGCCTCCGACGAGGACCCGGCGGGCGCCGTGCACACCACGAGGACCTGCTCCGGTGAGCGGACGAGAGCGAGCGTCTGTTGCGTCACCGTCAGTGGTCCCGTCGTCGGATGGTGCAGGTCGTAGGACGCCGCGTCGCAGGCCGACACGCGGTGGTCTCGCCACAGCGCGACGAACTCCGGGCTCTTCATCGTCAACTCGCCGATCAACTCTGCCAGCAGCGGATCCTCCGGGTGCCGGCCCACTACCGTGCGCAGGTTGCCCACCACCGCGCGCGCCTTGCGGTTCCAGTCCTGGGTGCGGGGATCGCGCAGGGCACGCGAAATATGCCCGTGATCTCCGAGGACACCGCTCAGCACCCTGCCCACCAGCAGCCGAAGACCAGCGCATGGACAGGCGTCCTGCCCCTCCCGCTCACCAGCACGTTCGCGCCGCCTGACGATCACCCCCAGTGATCACGGTCACGACGTCACCCCGGCATCTGGCCACCACTGCACAGACTGACGGTCGGACAGCGTCGCCGTGGGCGGTGGCCATGGGCTTCGCCTGCCGTGCGGTGAGGTCGTCCTGAAGCTGGCCGATTGACCTGCTGGCGCTCGATGGCGTCACGGCCGCGGCGCTTCGTATGCTCACAGCGCGGGGAACCGGAAGCGGACCACCTTCGGAGGCGAACGACCATGTCGGAACAGCGTGTTGTCCTGGTGACGGGCGGGGGAACGGGAATCGGGGCCGCCACAGCCCGGCTGCTGCGCACCGCCGGACACCAGGTCGTGATCTCCGGGCGGCGGCCCGAGCCACTGCGCCGGGTGGCCGAGGAGACCGGAGCGCTGGCGCATCCTTCCGATGTCGCCGACCCCGAGGCCGTGCGCGAGCTCGTGGAGACGACGGTGACGACCTACGGGAGACTCGATGGTGTGGTGCTCAACGCCGGAATCGGGCGGGGCGGCGCGGTCGGCGACACCGAGGTCGAGGACTGGGAAGAGCTGATACGGACCAACCTCACCGGCCCGTTCCTGCTGCTGCGTGCCGCGCTGCCGCATCTGCTGGCGGCCCGCGGCGCAGTGGTCGCGGTCGCCTCGGTCGCCGCGCTCCGCAACAGCGTCGGCAACGCCGCCTATGCGACGTCCAAGGCGGGTTTCCTCCACCTCTGCCGCTCCCTCGCCGTCGATTACGGGCCACAGGGGCTGCGGGCCAACGCGGTGTGTCCGGGCTGGGTGCGTACGGAGATGGCCGACCAGCGGATGGCGCGGTTCGCGGCGGAGGCGGGGCTGGCGGGTGGTGCCGAGGCGGCGTACGAGGAGGCGAACCGGCTGACTCCCGCCGGCCGGCCGGGAGATCCGGAGGAGGTCGCCGCGGCGATCGACTGGCTGCTGTCGCCCGCCGCGTCCTACGTCAACGGGGCCGTCCTCACCGTCGACGGCGGGGTGACCACGGTCGGCGTCGGTGGTGCCGCCTTCGACCACCGGATTGAGGCACGCACCCCGCGCCTGTAGCGGACTACCGGACAGGCCCGCTTCACAGGGCCCTTGGCGGGGCTGGAACCCATGGGGGGCCAGGGCCCCAGAGAGGCTGGGCCTGGACGGCGCCCCAGCGGCAGCCGTGCTCACCGCCGGGGAATTCGACGCCGGCGGCGCGGGCGAGGCGGTGGAAGATGGCGCGTCGATCGCCCTGGGGACTGGGGGTGAAGCGGTGCTCCAACAGCAGGTGGAGGACATCGAGCACGCGGTACAGCTAAGGGTGCCGGTGTGAACCGTGTCGTCCGCGGGCCTGTCACTCGGGGGCAGTTCGCTGCCGTGCGGTCACCTCGGCGAGTGCGAGGCGAGCGGAGGGGCCGACATCGTGCCCCCGATCCAGCAGTGGTGAAGCCGACCACGTGGGCGACCCGCTCGCCTGGCAGGTCGCCGGACTCCAGCAGGTGCCGCGTGGTTGCCCGGAAGCGACCGACCGACCACGACAACCAGTTGGCTGTCGGCGTCGATGACGACCTGGGTGGTGGTGGAGTACCGGTGATTTTTGGACTGTTCGGCGACCGTGTGGTCGCGGGTGGGCACCAAGGTGCGGGTGGGCCCAAGGTGCCGTCCCGATGAGGGCTGCGTCCTTGCGGAACCACTTGCCGGGCCGGAGTACCAGTAGGGGCTCGAAATGCGCGATGACGCGGTCGGCCGCGGATTTCGAGACCCCGAACAGTGGGGCGGCGTGGACCAAGAGCCCGCACGCCGAGCCAAATGCGGCGCGCACACCGTCGGACCGCGAACCCGCGATCACCTGCTGCATGACCAGCGTGAAGCTCGTGCCGGGAATCAATGTCAGGGGTGTGACTGCGGCCATGAAGCCGAGTCGCTGAAGCGATCGTCCGGCCGGTAGTACTCCGCAACAGTGATCTCGACTTTGTCCGGAGCCGGGCCGTTCAGCATCTGCGGCACCGCGCGATCACCACCCGAACATGACCCAACAGCTCATGCACGGACCAGGGTTCACACCGCGTCGGCCGACCCCACTGGGTCTTGGGCAGCCCTGGAAACGCGCGGGACCTCCGCGGCTTCAAGGCGCAATGCCTCAAGCACACACTGCTGATCCATGTCGATCAAGCTGTCAGCAGCTTCCACCCCACACCCCCTTGGCCGGACTGAAGAGCCTGGTCAGACCCATTGAATGAGAGCCTGCCTCAGCCGGGCCGGCGTGGTGAAGAGGTGCCCCTGCATGCCGAGCGCTTCGACGGCACGTACGTTGTCTGCGCGGTCGTCGACAAAGAGGATGTGGCCCGGCTCCGTACGCAGGGCGTGCTGACACCATTCGTAGGCCTCGCGCTCGGGCTTGGCGCGGCCCATGCGGCACGAGAAGGCCCGAACCGGGAAGCACTTGAGCCAGGCATGATGCGCTTCGTAGTGCGAGGCCAGCTCTTCGGGGATGTTGGACAGCAGCCCCATGTGCCGGCCTGTGGCGGCGAGTTCCTCGACCAGGGCGACCATCGTGTCGTCGACCGCACTCCAGCTCGCAATGTCGGCCTCGACGAGGTCGGTGATCCGGTGGTCGTCGAAGCAGGCGCCGATGGCGTCGGCCACCTGACGCCAGTAGCCGGGGCCGTTCACATCACCGCGGTCGTAGGGCGGGCGCAGCTCCCAGTAGGCGTCCCAGAAGGCCGGCGCCGCCACCCCTGCCGTCCGGGTGAGCCGCTTCTTGCCTTCGGTGGACTGATGGCGTGCGATGACGCCGAAAAGGTCAAAGAGCACGGTGCCCGTCACGTGGTCACACCTTCCGTACGGTGACGCCGGCGGCCGTGATCGCGCCGGTCTCGTCCTCCGGGGCGGCGTCGTCGGTCACCAGGGCGTGCAGCGCGGAGGCGGGCGCGACGAAGGCGAGTGCAGTGCGGGACAGCTTCGCGGACTCCGTGACGGCGATGACGCGGCGGGCGGAGGCGATGGCTGCGCGCTTGACCGCCGCGTCGTCCAGGTCGTAGGCGGTCAGGCCGTCCGCCGCGGTGAGTCCGCAGCAGCCGATGACTGCGGTGTCGAAGCGCAGCGCGGCCAGCGATCCCTGGGTCAGCGGGCCGGTGAGCGCCAGTTCCCCCGATCGTGGGTGGCCACCGGGTACCAACAGGGTCACGTTCAGGGCTCCGGCCAGCGCGTTCACCGCATGCAGGGAGAGAGGTGCGACGGTCAGGCGGCGGTGCTCCAGGGCACGAGCCACCTCGAGGCAGGTGGTGCCACTGTCGAGAACGACGGACTCCCCGTCGGCGATCAGGTCCGCGACTTCGGCGGCGATGCGCCGCTTGACGTCCGTCCCTTCCTGGGCCCGCAGCGCGAAGGGCGGTTCCTCGCCCCGCAGCAGCAGACTCCTGGCTCCTCCGCGGTAACGCTCCAACACACCCTGGTCCGCAAGGACTTCGAGGTCGCGGCGGATAGTCATCTCCGATGTGCCGGTGAGCGCTGCCAGTTCCGCGACGCCGATGCGGCCCGCCTCCCGTACGGCCTCGGTGATCTGCCTCAGTCGGTCTGTGCTAGCCATACTCCAATTGAACACTTCTTGCGTTTGAAACGCAACCTTTCGCAACTCAGAGATGTTCGTTATGTTCAAAGCGTGGATAGATACCTACGGGCCGGCCGACTGGCCACATTCGCGTACTTCACCCTGAACGGCTTCCTCATGGGGATGTGGATCGTCCACATCCCGGTCATTGAGCACCGCGCAGGGATCAGCCACGCCTTGCTCGGCTGGCTCCTGCTGCTGCTCGGTGCGGGAGCATTCGCAGGCATGCAGGCCACCGGCCCGCTCACCGACCGTTTCGGGTCCCGTACGGTCGTACCGCTCAGCGCGGCACTGTGCAGTGCCGCGGTCGCCCTGCCCGGCCTGGCCGCGAACGCCTGGGCGCTGGGGGCGGCACTTCTCGTGCTCGGCGTCGGCAACGGCTGCCTGGATGTCAGCATGAACGCCCACGCCGTCCAGGTCGAGCATGGTTACCGGCGGCCCGTCATGTCCGCCTTCCACGCAGTCTTCTCCATCGGCGGAGTCCTTGCCGCGCTGGTCGGCGCCCGCACGCTCAGCTGGAACTGGAGCCCGGTGACGACCCTCGGCGCGGTGGCGCTCGTCGGCCTGGCCGTCACCGCCCTCGCAGCCCCCGCGCTACTGCGCCCCGCCGCCCGCCGCCCCATGGACGCCGCTGCCCCTGTCGTGAACGCCCCTCGCAAAACGCCCCGTCACATCTGGGCACTGGCCAGCCTGGCACTGATGATCATGCTGTGCGAAGGCGTGGCCAACGACTGGAGCGCACTCCATCTGCGCAATGCCCTGGACGCGCCTGCCGCCACCGCCGCACTCGCCTACGGCTCCTTCGCCACCACCATGACCCTCGGCCGCCTGCTTGCCGACCGGGTGGCCGCACGCTTCGGCCCGGTGGCCATCCTCCGCCACGGCGCATCCGTCGCCGCACTCGGTCTGACCGCGGCGGCCCTCTCACCCTGGATCCCCTTGGCTCTGATCGGCTGGGCCGTGTTCGGGGCCGGGCTCTCGGGATGCGTACCCCAACTCTTCAGCGCGGCGGGCCACACCGACCAGGGTGCCGCCGGTACCAACGTCTCCCGCGTCGCCGGGCTCGGCTACCTCGGCATGCTCGCCGGGCCCGCCGTCATCGGACCGCTGACCCACGTCCTGCCCCTCAACCTCACCTTCTTCCTCCCCGTGTCGTGCTGCGTCATCGCCGCCGCCACGGCCGGCATCGTCCGACCATCGCGTCACACCCCTGCACTCCTGGAGGCCGAGGCGGTATGACCGGCACCGGTCGCCTGAGCCCGCACCACGAAATGCCCCGCTCGTTCACGCGGTGGCGGGATCGAGCCCCTGCACGACACCGCGCGGAACCGGGTCTGGCTGGAGAATATCTCTATCGCCGTCGATCTCCCCGCCCTGGATGCCGATGCTCGCCCTGATCGGCGAGACCCGCCGCTGGGAACTCGATAAGCTCCGCTTCCGCATGTTCTCCGCGCCGCACAGCTCGTGCACACCGGTCGCCGCCGCTGGCTCCGCCTAGCCACCCGATGGCCCTGGACGCGTCGGTGCTCCCCCGGCGACTGCACCGCTGTCGCCGAACGCCTGACGATGGACCAGGTGATGAGGGTGTAGAAGACAGCGAGGACGGTGATCGCGCCGAAGGTGGCGCGCCGGGTGACGGGGGCCGGGTCACGGACCTCTGCGGACAGACGATGAGCACCCCCGCGTACGGTTACGGCGAGCGCGACGATCACGAGAATCGCCAGCTCGCCCACGATCACGACGCTGAGGACCGGGCGTTGAGCTCGACGCGCAGCAGAGACGCGCTCTCCAACCCTCGTCCCGGCCTGCGCCGCTGGGTGTGCAGCACACTGTCCGCGTCTGTATCGCGTGGGCCTCGTTGGGCTGCCGCCCGGATGTCTGTCAGGTGTAGATGTAGCCGCCGAAAAGGGTGGTGCTGCCGCCGGCGGTGGTGACGGTGACATCTGCGGGGCCGGTGGTGGGGCTGGGCGGGACGATGGCGGCCAGGACGGTGTCGGAGCCGATGCTGTACTGCGCGATGATGCCGTTGATGGTGACCTTGGTGACGGTCGCCAGGTTCCGGCCGGTCAGGTCGATGGTGTTCCCGCCGAAGGAGGTGCCCGTGGTGGTGCTCAGACCGGTGAGCTGCGGTGGATCGATGTAGGTGTAGGTGAGTGTTTCGGTAGTGAGGCCGCCTGCGGTGGTGACGGTGACATGCACCGGGCCGGGGGTGATGGCGGGTGGGGCGGCGACCGTGATCTGCTGGTCGGAGACGATGAGAGGCAGCGCCGGCACGGCGTCGAAGAGTACGAGGCTGGCTGTGGCGAGTTGGGAGCCTTGGATGGTGATGAGGTTTCTGCCCAGGGTCGGGCCGGCGGTGGGGCTCAGGGAGTGGGCGTTGCCGCTGGGGTAGTAGCTGAAGGGTTTGGGGTTGCTGGTGCCCCCTGCAGTGGTGACGGTGACCGCAGCGACGCCGGAACCGGGTGGGGAGACGGCGATGACCTGGTTGGCCGTGTTGGCGATGACAGTGGCGGGGATGCTGCCGAATTTCACCGAGGTGACCCCGGTGAGGTTGGTGCCGGTGATCGTGACCTTGGTTCCGCCGGATTGGGGACCGAGGGTGGGGGCCATCGCATTGAGTGTCTGGATGACGCTGACGGTGTTGGAACCGCTGTTGGCCACGTAGACGCTCAGGCCGTTGGGGGTGATCGCGATGCCGGTCGGCGCGGTGCCCACTGCAATGGTGTCGGTGACCGTGTTGGTGGTGGTGTCGATGACACTGACGTTGTTGGAGCTGTTGTTGGCCGTATACACCTGACGGCCGTCGAGGGTGACAGCCACTCCCCAGGGGGCGGCGCCGACCGCGATGGTGGCGGTGACCGTCCGAGTGGTGGTGTCGATGACGCTGACGGTGTTCGCACTGCTGTTGGCCACGTAGAGGCGACCGCCGTCGCGGGTGACCGCCACTCCGATTGGAGCAGACAGTCCGGAAACGGTCGCCACCACGGTGTTGGTGGCAGTGTTGATCACGCTGAGGGTGTTGCTGTCCCTGTTCGTCACATATACCTCCAGCCCGGTGGGGGCGACCGCGACCCCGGTGGGGGCGGCGCCGACCGCAATCGTCGCCAGCACCGTGTCGGAGAGCGTGTCGATCACGCTGAGGGAGTTCGAGCTCTGGTTGGTGACGTACACGCGCAGGCCGCTGGGGTCAACAGCGATGCCATAGGGAGTGCTTCCCACGGCGATCGTGCCGGTGACGTCGAGGATGTCTCTCAGCGCGGTACTGACAGCGCGTGTGCCGCTGTTCGTCACGAAAAGGCGGCTGCTGTCAGGGGTGACGACTACCCCGCTGGGAGTGGTGAAAGGGGCGATGGCGGTGTTCGCAGTCTGTGTTCCCACGTCCACAACGCTGAGCGTCCCTGAAACGCTGTTGGCCACGTAGACGTGCAGTCCGAGGATACCGACCACCAATGCCAGCGGTTTGGTCCCCACGGGAACCGTGAGCACTGCCCGCGGGATCACAGCAGTGGGAGACACAGCGTCCAGGACTGGCCCTTTCGCACCGGAGGTATTCAATTCGCTCACCATGCACCTGCCATCAGCCGGGCCCCAAGGGGGCGATGGAGACTGCCGGGATCCCGGCATGCAGGAATCGTCTCCGTGACCGTACGTTCTCGAACGGCGCGAGAGGGGCTGTAAGTGGCACGGGAAGCAATGTCCAACAATACGAAATACTCCCGCATCCACGAGAGAGCTCCCACATGCTGCGCGCCCCCTATAGCCAACGGATCTGTTTCTTTGCGCTGTTCGCTCCGGTACGAAACCGTTCTTCAGCGCCGGCAAGACCTTCCGCGCCAGATTTCGCGGCTGATCCCCAAGTTGCTCGAGTGGTACGGCAGGAGAAGCCGTCGGCGAGGATCATCAGTCTCCTCGTGGGTTCCCGCACCGAGGACAGGAGCTGGTCCTCGGTACGGGCCACTGACACGTCGTAGTTGTCGCGTTCGAGGCTGAAGTTGGCGGCCAGGCCGCAGCAGCCGCCCCGGGCGCCATAGCCTCGGGTAAGGCTCGAGGCCAGTGGCTTAAGGAATGCTTTCAGGAGCCCGGGAGTCTGCGGGCGAGAATCGTCGCGGGCAAGCTCCCCTGGCCCCGTCCACGGCGCGCGTGCCATCGGCCCACCGGGCGCGCAGGGTCGTCACCGCCGGGCGGCACAAGACTGCCCGGCTTCCGGCCCTCCCTCCGTCGCAGAGAGTGCACCCGAAGGGTTTCAGCAGGTTGCTCCGACTACCGCATCGGCTACTACGGCACGTGCCACGAGAAGAGCGCGGACTGGTAGGGGAGTCGCGGCGGCACCATCCTCGTCACCTGCCCCTGAGGTCCGCTGACGGCACAGGCCCCGGAGCACCTGGGGCGGATTCCGGATCCGGGCGCCGCCCCAGCCCCATCTCAGGGAGGTACACAAGGATGGATGCTCTGCTCGGGTTGATGCGCAGATGGGGGGCGGTTCCGTCGGCGGTGGTGATATCGAGTTCAAGGGGCGCAGAAGGGAGTACAGAGCGTTTTTCATACGGTGTGAAGTGCCTCCAATCCGCCTGTCAGTGTGCCCACTTCTTCGGTTTGCTGCTTCGGTCCGGGGAATTCGACGTATGCGGACTCGCCTTCAAAGGCCGCCTCGCGCAACGTCTTTCCGCTACGCGTCGAGTATCCGGACCTCGACAGACGAGCAACCTCCGGCTACATCCTGCTCAGGAAATGGGTGCATGATGAAGACACAGGAAACAACCACGCCCCCAAGACCATCTATTCACGCCGCCTCGGCAACTCTCGTCGCCCCCTCCCCGCAAGTCATCGCGACACTCCCGGCGGGGACCAAGCCGCTGGGAGTGGCGACCAGCCCTCTGGGGCCGCCGCTCGCATACGCGGCCAGTAACGCCTCGGGGACCGTCAGCATTCTCGACACCGGAACGCTCACGATCTCCACCCCTGCGGCCCCGTTGACCGCCCCCGCAGGGGTCGCGCTCACCCCGGACAATGTCTACCTCTACGTGGCCAACAGTGGTGGGAACACCGTCAGTGTGGTGCAGCGCAATCTCTTTGCGGTCACCAACACGATCGGGGTGGGGAAAAGCCCCTTCGGTATCCAGGTGAGCCCCGACGGCCTGTTCGCCTACGTCGCCAACCAGAACTCGAACACCCTCAGTGTCATCAGTACCGTCACCCGCGCCGTCGTCGCGACCATCCCGGTCGGGGCCAAGCCCACATGGGTCGTAGCTGCCCCCAACGACCTGGAGGTGTATGTGACCAACCAGGGCGGTAACTCGGTCAGCGTGATCAGCACGGTCACCAACACGGTCGTGGCGACCATCCCTGGCCTTTCGGCTCCCTATGGCGCGGCAGTCACCAGCGACAGCCGGTACCTGTACGTGGCCAACAGCACCGCGAACACCGTCAGCGTCATTGACACCGTGAGCCGGACAATCATCGCCACCATCCCCGTGGGCACCGCGCCATGGGGCGTGACGGTCACCCCGGACGACAGCCACGTCTACGTGGCGAACAACGGTTCCGACACGGTCAGCTATGTCGACACCGCCACCAACACGGTGAGCGGCACCGTCACCGTCGGCCATCAGCCGACCGGCGTCGGGGTCGCCGCCAGCGGGCTGACCGCCTACGTGTCCAACAACGGCGCGAACACCGTCACCATCCTCGCGCTCATCAACATGATCAGCCCCCCGGCGGGCCCGGAGGCCGGCGGCAACATCGTGACCGTCACCGGCACCAACCTGACCGGTGCCACCGCGGTGAAGTTCGGCCAGGTGCCCGGCACCGTCATGGCCAACACGTCCAACCAGATTCTCGTGGTCCCCCCACCCGGCGTCGGTGTCGCCCAGCTCACCGTCACCACTCCGGGAGGCACCAGCAATCCCAAACCGTACGTCTACTCTCCGGGCGGTGCGCTGGAAAGCCTGGTCCCGGGAGCCGGCCCGACCGCCGGCAGGAACATCATCAGCATCGAGGGGCACAGGTTCAGCACTGCCACGCAGGTGCGGTTCGGCTCGGTGCCCGCTGTGCCCACCGTGGTCAGCGACCAGTTGATCACCGTCACCGTCCCACCCGCCGCCGCGCCCGGCCTGGTTCCCGTCACCGTCACCACGGCCGGCGGTATCACCCCTCAAACCATCAGCTACGCGTACATCGATCCGCCCTTCCTCAGCGCCGTGAGCCCGAGCACCGGTCCGGTCGTCGGCGCGAACGTCATCAACCTCTACGGCCTGAACCTGTCGACGACCAGCCTGGTCACGTTCAACAATGCGCCCGTTCAGTACAGCGTCCAGTCCGACACCGTCCTGACCATCGTTGTGCCCCCGAGCCCGGCCGCCGGAACGGTGGACATCACCGTCACTACCGACTCCGGTACGACCACGCTCACCAGCGCCTACGTCTACGTCTGAGCCAGGAACTGGAGAGCGGGGCAGCGGGTTCAGCTCGGGTTGGGCGCCGCAGCGGAATGCTGGTGATGGCAGGCAGGAACCCCTGCAGCAGGTGTTCGACGTACCGCCGTCCTGGCGCGGGGCAGGCTCCTCACAACTGAGCGCCTGTCCCCGGCTGGCCAACCGCTGCGTCCACGGCGGCTACAGCCGACTTGGTGAGCGAATTGCAGAGTTCCTCGGCGTCACGGCGCGCTGGCAGTCCAGCGCTGTCGGAAATCGGAAGCTGAGCTACCGGGCAAGCACACCAACGACGGCTCGTTCCTCCTCCGACGCCCTCCACCATCCTGCGAACGAGAAACCGAGCACCTTTTGGGCTTCACCAGCCTCGCCTGCACTCTGATCTCCTCCTCCGTCTGGACACCGTCGGCTGGCAACGCCTATGCGCCTGCTCCTAACCGCCAACGCACGGCGCGCCGCGCCCCGATGGCCGGTCCGGACGTGGGGGCGCATGCTCGGGCCATCGGGGCGGCGGATGAGTGCTGGAGCCGTTGGATCCGGAAGAGGCCGACGTCGTCGTCCGGATCTCCCATGACTTCTTGTCGGGGGAATCGGCCTCCAGCGCCGGCTGGAGTCGGTTCTGGGAGGCGGGGGTTTCGCGGACGGGTCTGGAAGGCTCGCGACGAGTCCCTCGACGTGGGTGTGCCGGTGAAGGAGGTCTGGCTTCCGCCGGCCACTTCCGGTGAGGAGCACGCGCAGCGGCTGCAGCGCGCCGAGCGCGAGGCGCGCAATGCCGCCCGGCTGCGGTCGCATCCGCACATCGTCGCCGTGCCGACGTAGTCATCGAGGATCAGGCGCCGTGGATCGTCATGGAGCTCGTCGACGGCGACAACCTCGTCGAGAAGCTCTTCCAGGACGGGCCCAAGCCTGTCACCGCTGTCGCGCTCGTCGCCAAGAGCTTGCTCGACGGCCTCGATGCGGCACACAAGGCCGGGATTGTCCACCGTGACGCGAAACCGGCGAACGTGACGGTCACCCCGGACGGGCGGGTGCTACCTGCCGACTTCGGGATCGCCGTGGAGCAGGGTGACACCTCGCTCGCGGCGAGCAGCGGGCTGATCGGCTCGCTGGAGTACCTGGCGCCGGAACGGCTCGACGGCGTGTACTCCGGTGGCGCGGGCGACCTGTACTCGCTGGGCATGACGCTGTATCAGGCGCTGGAGGGCGTATCCCGTGCGGGGGCGTGACCCCCGTCACGCATTCTCCGAGCGGGTCGATGGAGACCGGAACAGCCACGCCGCCGACGGTCACGGAGGGGCAGTACAGATCGCTGCCGAAGATCTGGAAGGCGGTACCCCCGGTCGCCGGGCCTGACGAGGGCGTGATCCGGATCGCCGTGGGGCAGGCGGGCGGGTAATAGGTGTACGGAATGGAGGGGCTGGTCGTACATGTGAGGGGAGGGAAGGTATCGACGAGGCCGATTCCGTGCACCAGGACGGGCCCCGGAGTGGTTGCCGGAGGGGCGATGAGGGTCAGGAAGGTACCCGACGGGGCCACGGTGAATTCCTGGTCCGTGATCAGCACACGGTTGAAGAACACACGTCACAGCTCCCGGCGCGCTTCGGCGGGCAGGCGACGGTCAGCGAGCAGCCCGAGGGATCGACCACGATGTCATTCCCGGGACTCCCGCCGAAGGTCACCGCCGTCGCTCCCGTCAGGTCCGTGCCGATCACGGTGACCCTGGCACCGCCGCAGATCGGGCTCTCGTCGGGGGTTCCAGGCCCTCGTTCAGGACGCTCCAGGGGCTGAGGCCCAGGGAGGACCGGACCATGACCGAGAGGCCGAATCCGTACAAGGCGAGCCCGGCGAACAGCTGCGGGAAGCGTCGCAGCGGACGTTCACCGAGGCGGACATAGGTGAGCGGGGGCGGGGACGGGCTCGCACGAGGCAGGGGTGTTGCCGCGACGCTTCCCCCGTGACGGCGGCGCGGGACTTCCCGCTCGTCCTGGTCCGTGAACTTCTGCTCCATGCCGACCGCCTCCACCGTGTGCGGCTGCGTCGTAAGGCCATTGGGGGCGACTCTGTACAGTGATTGGACCATAAAACATGGCCAATCCCGGGGGAGTGGTATGGCCGAGTCGCATCCCTTCCCGCGCGTGGACAGGGCGGACCGCACCGACCGGACCCTGGGCAGCCGCCGGCTCGCCGCCCTGCTGCCCGACCCGGCGGGGGCACGGCCCGCCTACCGGCACCTGGCCCAGGCGATCAGCACGCTGATCCTGGACGGTCGGATCGCGTTGCACGTCAGACTCCCCGCCGAACGGGAACTGGCCACCGCCCTCAACACCAGCAGGACCACCATCACCGCCGTGTACGACCTGCTGCGCGAGAGCGGTTACGCGTACAGCCGCCAGGGCTCGGGCACCTGGACGGACCTGCCGGAGGGCCGTACGCCCCGTGGCATCACCCGGCTCCTCAAAGCCCAGGACACCGCCATCGACCTGGCCAGGGCGGCCCCCGGACTGCCGGGGCAGACGCTCATCGACGCGCTCGCCCAGGTCACCCCTCAGCTGGCCGAGCACGCGCACACTCCCGGCTACCACCCCTATGGCCTTCCGGAACTACGCGCCGCCATCGCCGAGCGATTCACCCGGCGGGGCCTGGCCACCGTGCCCGAACAGATCCTGGTGACCTCCGGCGCTCAGCATGCACTCACCCTGGTCATGGGGCTGCTGTGCCGCCCCGGCGACCGGGTCATGGTCGAGAACCCGTCCTATCCGAACGCTCTGGACGCCATGCGCCGCGCCCGGGTCCGCACCGTGTCGGTCCCTGTGACCGGCACCGGCTGGGATGTCGAGATCGTCGAGTCGACCCTGCGGCAGGCGGTGCCCCAACTGGCCTACCTGATCCCCGACTTCCAGAACCCGACCGGTTGTCTGATGCCGGATCATGAGCGCGCCCGTGTCCTGCGTGCCGCTCAGCGTTCGGGTACCTGGCTCGTCATCGACGAGACCCTGGCCGACCTCGCCCTCGACGTCCCGGCACCGCCGCCCTTCGCCACCCACACCACGCCCGGTGGAGCCGGCCAGGTCGTCACCATCGGTTCGATGAGCAAGACCCACTGGGCGGGGCTGCGTATCGGCTGGCTGCGCGCCCCGGCGCGGCTCGTGACCGAACTCGCCGGCCAGCGGGTCGCCACCGACATGGGCGGCTCGGTCCTGGACCAGCTGCTGGCCCTGGCGTTGCTGGCGCGGGCCGGGGAACTGCTGCCGCCCCGCCTGGAACAGCTGCGCGAGCAGCGCGCCGCCCTGGCCGCCGCCCTGGCCGAGCACTTCCCGCAGTGGACGTGGCAACTGCCGTCCGGCGGCCTGTCGCTATGGGTCGACCTGGGCGAACCCATCGCCTCGGCGCTGGCCGAGCGGGCACAGGACTACGGCGTGCGGATGGAGGGCGGTACCTACTTCGCCACCGACCCGGGCATTTTCGAGCAGCGTCTCCGTATCCCCTACACCACACCTCCGGACACCCTGCGCGAGGCCGTGCGCCGGATGGCCGCCGCCCTCGCCGCCGGGCCCTCACCCTCGCCCGCCACCCGGCGGCCGCACTGGGTCGCCTGAAGGCGTCAGGCCCGCCCGGACGTCCGCGGGCCGGGGACCGACGCGGTGACCACTCCGCACCGGTTCCTCCGCACCCGGCGCCTTCCCCGGCCTCAGCTCCCGGCCTCTGTTCCCGGCCTCAGCAGCACTCTGCTTCAGCCCCCGGCCGCGTACCGCCAGAATTCCCGCATCAGCGCGGGCGGGGTCGGTCCGGTCAGTTCCAGCTGGGTGAGCAGGATGGTGACCGCGCCGGTGGACGGGGTGAGGTGCGCCGCGGTTCCGGTGCCGCCGATCCAGCCGTAGCGTCCCGGCACGTTCCAGGGCTCGATGGCCTCCACGTCCACCGAGCCGCCGAACCCCCAGCCCTGGCCCTCCAGGAACAACCTGCCCGAGTCGCGCTGGGCAGAGGTCAGATGGTCGGTGGTCATCTGCCGTACCGATGTCGGCGACAGCAGCCGGCGGCCGTCGACGGTCCCGTCGGCGAGCAGCATCCGGGCGAAGGCGTGCCAGTCGTCGACGGTCGAGACCAGCCCGCCGGCGCCGGACGGGAACGCCGGACGGCTGCTCCACTGCCCGTCGGGCGCGTCGACCAGTTCGGCGCCGCCCGCCTGATCGAGCCGGTAGTAGCTGGTGAACCGGTCGAGCTTGCCGGCCGGTACGTCGAATCCGGTGTCGGCCATGCCCAGCGGCTCGAACAGCCGCTCCGCCAGGAACTCGGGCAACGGGCGGCCGGAGACCCTGGCGATCAGCACCCCCTGGATGTCCGAGGAGGTGTTGTACAGCCAGCCGTCGCCCGGCTGGTGCAGCAGCGGAATGCGGGACAGCGCCGCCATCCATGCGTCCGGCGCCGGGACGAGCTGCGGTTGCGGCGGGCCTTGTTTCAGATCGCTGAACAACCGTCCGACCGCCGGCAGCGAGAAGTCCGAGGGGAAGCCGTATCCGGCGCGCGAAGTGAGCAGATCGAGCACGGTGATCGGCCTGACAGCCGGGACCACCTCGTCGACCGGACCGTCCGGCGAGCGGACGACAGTCGGTGACGTCAATTCCGGCAGCCAATTCCCGACCGGGTCGCCCAGTGCGATCCGGCCGTCCTCGACGAGCATCATGACTGCCGCGGCGACGACGGGTTTGGTGAGCGAGGCGATCCGGAAGAGGGAATCCCGGGCCATCGGGGAGGTGCCGTCGACATCGGCCGACCCGACGGCCTGCACCTCGGCCCGGTCGCCGTGAGCCACCAAAGTCACCGCTCCGGGCACCGGCCCGTCGCTGATATGCGTCGTGAGGATGTCGTGCAGGTTGGTCATCAGTCCACCTTCGCGTGTGTGCGGTCCGAGGTAAGACTCCCGCCCTGGCGCGGATTCATCGGGTGGAAGACAGTGAATCCGACCCGTTCAGCCGACGCTCATCGCCAGGACCTGGCCTCGGCAGCTCTTCTTCCCCGCGCCGGACAGGCGGCCGACACATCCCCGGGGCCTTGCTCGGTGACCTCCGGAGTCCCGCCGGCGGGCGGGGGCATGGTCGGCAGGCCGGGCTCAACTGGTCTGAGCGGGGCCCGAGTCAAGGAGGTCCTTGGCTGGCCAGATGGCGTCGGGGAAGGCGGCGTCGTCGGAGTCGGTGTCGGGCATGAGGGTGGCGAGCATCTGCTGGGCGGTCTTGGCGTTGTCGTCGGCGCGGGGGAGCATGACGCTTTCGTAGGCGTCGAGGGCCTCGTCGAGGGTGGGGTGGTCGACGACGGCTCGGGCGAGTTCGGCACCGTCGAGCAGGGCGAGGTTGGCGCCGACGCCGATGGGCGGCATCAGGTGGGCGGCGTCGCCGAGCAGGGTGATGCCGGGGACGCGCCGCCACGTGTGGGGAGCGGGAAGGACGAACATGGGCCGGTTGATGAAACCGCCCTCGTTTTCGCGCAGGATGGCCAGCAGGCTCTCGTCCCAGCCCTGGTACTGGGCGAGGAGGCGGGCGCGTACGGCTTCGGTGTCGGCGAGGTCGAGGCCGGAGTGCCAGTCCTGGGGGCCGCGGAAGTTGATGTAGGCGCGGACGTGTCCGTTGCTGTTGCGCTGGAGCACCAGGCCGCGGCGGCCCGCCTTGGCCGACATGGTGCCGCGACCGACCAGGTGGGCGATGCCGGGATGACGGTGGTCGACGTCGTCGAAGTGGGCCTCCACCAACGTGACACCGGAGTAGGCGGGTTGGGCGTCGGAGAGCGCGGGGCGTACCCGGGACCAGGCGCCGTCGGCGCCGATGACCAGGTCGAAGTCCTCGACCGTGTCGTCATGGTGGTGCAGGCGGGCGGTGCCATGGGGCAGCGGGGTGACGGCCCTTACGGAGTGGCCCCAGCGGACCGTGCCGGGGGCGAGGGAGTCCAGCAGGAGGGTGCGCAGCCGGCCGCGGTCGATCTCGGGCCTGCTCAGGTCGTCCTCGTCGGCCTGGTCGTGGCGTATCAGGGTCGCGCGGCGATCGTAGAGGCGCCACTCCTGGCCTTCGGGCCGGGACAGGGCGAGGAACTGGTCGAAGAGCCCGGCTGCCCGCAGGGCGACCTGGCCGGTGTCTTCGTGGATGTCGAGGGTGCCGCCCTGCGAGCGGGAGCTGGGGCCGGACTCATGCTCGAAGGCCGTGACCGGCACGCCGTGCTGCTCCAGGACGCGCGCACAGACGAGGCCGCCGAGGCCGGCACCGACGATCGCGATGCGAGGGGTGGTGGTGGACATAAGGGTCACGCTCCGTTCTACGGATCAAGCAAGTGCTGGTGACTTGTGGTGCTGCCCTGGTGATCGGGGCGGGGTGCGGCGCGGCGGCCGGTGTGCGGCGCAGGTTCGTCTTCGGCGCCTGGTGCGGGAACAGGCCGTGGGGACAGACAGGAGGGGCAGGGCGGGCCATCGGCCGACTGCTCACCCGACAACAGAAACACAGCAACTCCAAAAGTACAACTGCTCCGACTTTCTAGCTGATTGCCTTTGCAATCAAATCTCCCCCAGGGGATAAGGTGGGGGGATGGCGGAGACGACGACCGGGCGCCGTGAGCGCAAGAAGGCCCAGACCAGGCAGGCTCTGGCGGATGCCGCACTGCGGCTGTTCACCGAACGCGGCTTTGACGACGTCGGTGTGCGCGAGGTGGCGGAGGCGGCCGATGTCTCGCTGAGCACGCTCTTCAAGCACTTCCCCAGTAAGGAAGCCCTCGTCTTCGACCTGGACGCGGACGTCGAGAGCGCCCTGGTCGCCGCCGTTCGCGACCGAGCCCCCGGTCAGCCCGTGCTGCACGCCCTGCGCGACCACATGGTGCACACCCGAACCGTCGTGCGCACCGACGACCCCACTTTCGTCCTCGTCGAATCCACCCCCGCGCTGCGGGACTACGCCCGGCGCATGTGGTCGCGCCACGAGAAGGCCCTGGCCGCCACCCTCGCCGAGGCCACCGGGCTCGCCCCGGACGCCCCCGCCGTCACCGGCCTGGCACGATTCGCCCTGGAAGCCCCCGGCATCGCCCGCGCAAGCGAAGACCCGGCCCGGACCATGCGCGATCTGTTCGCCCTGCTGGAACACGGCTGGGCCACCACCCCCCTGGCGCGCCAGGAAGACCTCCCCGGTCAGGGCGAGTGACCGCGACCGGATGTCGCGGCCGCACCGGCTCGGCACCAGGAAATGGCAGGAGGAAGGGCAGCGGGGAGGGGTGGGGCGGCGATGCAGGCTCTGTGGGACGATTCCGCGTGCGGCGCCCGGCGAAGGCAGAGCAGCTCGTGCCGCAGGCAAGCAGGCAGGCTGACGTAGCGGTGTGTACGGGGGTATCCAGGTGTTTGCGATCTCGCTGGGTGATGACGGTGCCGAGCTGCGGCCGCTGGAGCCGCGGCATGCCGAGGAGTACCTCGCCCATATCGACCGGGGCCGCGAGTACATCGGCCAATACATTGCGCTGTCAGACCGCGCCACCGATCTCGCGTCCGCCACGGCGTTCTTGCAGTCGTACGCGGACAAGGCCGCTGCCGACAGCGGTCGTCTCTACGGCATCTGGACGGACGGCGTGCTCGTCGGCGGTGTCCTGTTCCGGACGTTCGACGCCGAGTCCGGCAACTGCGAGGTCGGCTGCTGGCTGGAGGAGGCGGCTGTCGGGCGGGGGCTGATCACGCGCGCGATCCGGGTGCTCATCGATTGGGCGGTCGAGGAACGTGGGATGCACCGGGTGGAGTGGATCGCGGCCTCCTCCAACACCGCGAGCGTCAACGTCGCCAAGCGGCTCGGCATGGTGCGGGACGGAGTGCTGAGGGAGAGCAATCCGTACCGCGGCGTACGGCATGACATGGAGGTCTGGTCGGTCCTTGCCCAGGAGTGGCGCGAGCGGCGCGCATCCGGTCGGTGACCGCTGCCGGCACGAGCCGGCAGGTTCGGGCCGATGATCACCCATACCCCGTGCCCGAGGCCGAGCGCCGCCGCAGTGGAGGACCACCACCGCAGGGACATCTGCGAAACACCCCTCCAACCGCCCCCTGATGCGGAATCATATAACCAAGACGCCTCGCCTCGTCTCAGTCATGAGAGGTGACGTGGCATCAGCAAGGCGCCCCAACGGGCGCCACACAGGGGGAATTTCATGAGGAACGTACAGCGGACACTGCTCGCCGGAGCGTTGACCGGAGCGCTGGCCTTGACCTTGGGAGCGGGAACCGCGGGTGCTTCGGCGCCCGCCGACGGGGGGCCCGGCACCGCGACCGGCGCCACCACCTTCCAGACGGTGAATGCCCGCAGCGGTGACGTGATCACCTGCAAGCTCACCACCCACCTCCCGCACTACTCCCACCACGCCCACGCCGACAACCGGCACAGGGTGAACGTCACCGCCGACATCAAGTGCACCAAGGGCGTGGCGCGGCTCGCCCTCCGTGTCGGCCTGTACAAGAACGGAAGCCTGTACAAGCAGAGCGGGACCAAGGCCAATGCCGGAAAGAACAAGGTGAGCCAGAACGCCGCGCGCCGCTGCGTCAAGAGGCAGAAGTACACCGGGTACGCCGCCGGCGTGGTCACCTTCCCGCCCGGGTACACCCCGCACACCAAGCAGGTGAAGCACACCAGCGCCACGGTCCGTATCAACGCCTGCAAGAAGCGCTGACCGGACTTCACACCGAAGGCGCCGATCCTTCCGCGGCAGGCGCTCGACGAACGGCTCAGCCGATCCGGTCGTTGAGCGCCACCGGGAACACTTCGAAGAGTGGTTCGCCCGCCAATCGCTCCGCCAGGCGGGCGGACCCGCCGAGGTAGGTGGAATCGAGGTCCACGTCCGTGGCGACACACCAGGCCCGGTCCTGCGGCCACCACAGGTTCGGCGCCTGCGGAAAGAAGACCCCCGCACTCCGGTCTCCCAGAGCCATTGCCGCCTCGATCGGCCCCTCGTACAACGCGTAGGCGCGTCCGCTCAACTGCACCCGTGGCCCCTCGTCGTGGAGCCAGCCCCACCCTTCCCAGAGCCCGAAGAGGCACTGCCGCGGGGTGCTGGTCTCCGTCGCCAGCAGGGCGCACAGCGCCGCCAGCACATGCTCGGGCAGCGAACCCTGCCACGGTGGCTCGTCCCCCGGACCGGCCACCTCCTCGAAGCGTGCCAGAGGGTGCAGCGTGCGGCCGGACCGCTGGGCGACCTCCACCCATCGCTCGAAACGCCCCTCCGCCGGCTCGCTGGGATGCAGCAGCCGTACATACGCCTCGAACCCGGCCGGCAGCAGGGCCTGCACACCACTGTCGAACGCGCCGACCCCGTTCTCGATCCAGCGGGCGGACGACAGCTCATCGACCCGATGCGGCGGCCGGGTCTCGTCTCGTGACCACGTCATGACTTTCGCTCCCCCTCATCCCTGGCAGGTCCTCAGTATGACCCGGGGCGATGCCACCGGCTGAGTTATCCACAGGGCCGGGTTCCGGCGCCGGCGTTGCCGACCGGATGGGTTCGGTCGGCAACGCCGGACGGACAGTGGGGTCAGGCGGCCTGCTGTAGTCGGTGCAGCGATGCCACCAGCTTGTCCACCTCCTCGGATGTGTTGTAGAGCGCGAGCGAGGCACGGGCCGCGCTCTCCAGGCCGTAGTGGGCCAGCGCCGGTTGGGCACAGTGGTGGCCGGCCCGGATGGCGATGCCGTCGCGGTCCAGCCAGTCGGCGATCGTTGACGGCTCGTGGCCCGCGAGGGTGAAGGTGAGTACGGCGATCCTGTCGGGCGCGGAGCCCAGCAGTTCAAGTCCGGGGACCGTGGCCAGGGCTTGTTGTGCGTATGCCATCAGCGAGGTCTCGTAGGCAGCGATGGCGTCCCGGTCGAAGGAGGTGAGCCAGTTGAGTGCGGACAGCAGTCCGACCACCCCGGAGATGTGCCCCGTACCGGCCTCCAGGAGGTGAGGCACGGGGGCATAGGTGGTACGGGTGAAGTCGACCGACTCGATCATGTTGCCGCCGCCCTGCCACGGCGCCATGTTCCGCATGACCTCCGGCTTCGCGTACAAGGCGCCGATGCCTGTCGGGGCGAACAGCTTGTGGCCGGAGAACACATAGAAGTCGGCGTCCAGGTCCTGCACATCGACCGGGAAGTGCGCCACCGCCTGTGCCCCGTCCACCAGTACCTTGGCGCCGTAGCGATGGGCGAGCGCGGTCATCTCACGCACCGGCGGGACGGTGCCGAGCACATTCGACGCCTGGCTGACCGCCACGAGCTGGGTGCGCATGGAGAGCAGATCGGCGTACGCGTCGAGGTCGATCTGCCCGTCCGGTTGCAGGGGTACGGGTACCACCCGGGCCCGGGTCTCCTTGGCGATCAACTGCCAGGGGACGATGTTCGAATGGTGCTCCAGTACAGGCACCAGGATGTCGTCCCCCGGACCGAGGTTGGCCCGCCCCCAGGTCTGGGCGACCAGGTTGATCCCCTCGGTGGTGCCGCGTACGAAGACGATGTCGTCCGGTGACGCCGCGCCCAGGAACTGGGCGACCGCCGCACGGCCCGCTTCGTACGCCTCGGTGGCTTCCCGGGCCATCGTGTGCGCACCACGGTGGATGTTGGAGTTGGCGGATCCGTAGAAGCCGGCCAGTGTCTCGATCACCTGGCGGGGCTTCTGTGTGGTGGCCCCGTTGTCCAGCCAGACCAGCGGGTGCCCGTTCACGGTCCGGTGCAGGATCGGGAAGTCCCGGCGCGCCAACTCGGGTGAGAAGGCTGCGGGCTGCCCGGGGAGACCAACGGGCTCTGTAGGTACGGGAGTTGCGTGTGCGGATGGAATGGAGGGCTGTACGGGGTGAGTGGCAGACGGGGCAGCCGTGGCGGCCGGGTCGGCGGAGACCGGGCCCGTGACCGGGGCTGTGAGGGAGTCCGTGACCATGCTCGTGGACGGGTCCGTGACCGAGGCCGTGGACGGGGCCGTGGACGGGGCTGCGCCCGTGACCGTGCTCGTGGCCAGGGCCGCAGCCAGCACCGTAACAGGATCGGCAGACATCAGGCCGCCGGCCGGAGCGTCCGGAGCCGGGGCCGCACTCGGCCACAGACTCCGGGGAACGTCAGGAGTAGTCATGGTAGTTGGAGACCTCGACGTTCTGGAGCACGGCCAGTGCGTCCTCCACCAGCACCGCGGTGTTGAAGTACGCCGTCATCAGGTACGACGTGATGCCCTTCGGGTCGACGCCCATGTTCCGCATCGACAGGCCGGGTTCCACCTCGTCCTCCACCTTCGCGGGACGCAGGCCCACCACGCCCTGCTCGGCCTCGCCCGTGCGCATCAGCAGGATCTCGGTGGTGCCGATGCCCGCACTGCCGGAGAACCGCACCTTGTCGGAGGGGAGCAGCGGGACGCCACGCCAGGTCAGCAGCGGGCTGCCGAACCGGTTGTCGATGATCGGGGGCACGCCCCGGCGCGTACACTCCCGCCCGAACGCGGCAATGGCCCTGGGGTGTGCGAGGAAGTACCCGGGCTGCTTCCAGACCCGGGTGAGCAGCTCGTCCAGATCGTCGGGGGTCGGGGAACCGGTGCGCGCCTGCACCCGCTGGCCTGGGGCCACGTTGTTGAAGAGACCGAATTCCGGGTGGTTGAGCAGCGCGGCCTCCTGCCGCTCGCGCAGCGCGTGCACGGTCAGGTTGGACTGGGCGCGGGTCTGGTCGATGGGCCCGTTGTAGAGGTCGGAGACCCGGGTGTGCACCCGCAGCACGGTCTGGGCCAGGGTCATGTGGTACTCGCGGGGCGTGTCCTCGTAGTCGACGAACGTCCTGGGGAGCTCGGGTTCGCCGACATGCCCGGCGCTGAGATCGACCGGTACCTCGGCGCCCGGCAGGACCCCGTCCGCCGCGATGTAGGCATCCATCGCTCCCCGCACGGTCGCATCGCGGTCGCACAGCCCGGCGAGCACGCTGCGTTCGACGCACAGTGCCACGCCAGGGGTGAGTGCCCTGACGCGGTAGGGCAGCGGCTCGGAACGGGTCCAGGCGCCGAGATCGAAGAACTGGCCGTCGCCGATCACTTCGAGTACGGCGTCCTCGCCGTAGCGGCCGCTCACCCGCTTCTCGGCGCGGCCCTGGGCGATCACCCACAGCTGGTCGTGCGAGTCACCGTCCTGGGCCAGCATTTCGCCGGCCTCGAAGGTGACTTCGGTGAAGGAGTGCGCCAGTTCGGAGAGCAGTGCGTCGTCGGCGTCCCTGAGGTACGGCAGTTCCCGCAGGTCTCCCGGGACGACGCGGGGCGAGCCGCCGTCGGAGTGGGTGCTGATCCGATCGTCGCCGAGGACGTAGGTGCGGCGGCGGTTGACGCGGAAGACGCCCGACTCGACGTCCACCCAGGGCAGGGCGCGGAGCAGATAGCGCGGGGTGATGCCGCGCATCTGCGGGCTGGTCTTGGTTGTGGTCGCGAGCTGCCGTGCGGCATCCGGGCTGAGACTGGTCTGGTCGTTCACAGGACCCCTCCTCGTCGACAGGCATGCCGTTCGGCCGGTGCACGGCCGAACGACACGCGGAACCCTGATCGTCTTGTCGAAGCCCGTTCGCCCGCAACCAACTGTTTGCCGGCGTCAGGCCTGAAATGCTTGCCGCACGAAATTCGCAATTACGCATGAACGTGCTAATGCTTGCCATTGCGACGCCACTACCATGCGTGCGCATTTCGGAAGCACGTCGCGTCAAGGTGTCGGGCCCTCTCGTCCCGCTTCTCCGGGCACCCGATATGCGACGTGATTTACTCTCATAAGGGTGCTTGGCGATTCCTAAAGGATGGCTTATGCGTGGGGAGTTGACGACCCGTCAGTACTGCGCAAGCACCTACGGGACCTCACGCTCCGCCTCACGCTTTCGTGCCGGATGTGCTGGGCGACGTGCGCTCGATGCGTCTCAGGGCGTCTCGGGCGCGTGCGGCGGCGGAGCCTTCGGCGGTGGCGTAACCGTGGAGAACGGGCAGGGCGCCGGGGGCGTCACAGCTGATCTCCCACCGGTGCCCTGCCGGATCCGCTGCTGTATCGGGGGAGGGAGGCGACAGCCGGCGCGTGGCCCGCAAAGGCATCGGGGTCCTGCTGGAACAGTCGGGCCGCGGCCTCGACCAGCACGGGTGTCGCCGAGGCGTCGAGGCGGCCGTCCCCAGGAGCGCGGGGACCACCTCCTCGGCGGGCGCGTCCGCGTAGGCGAACACCACGGGCAGGATGCATCGCACCGCGGTGTCCGGGTGGGAGAGCCGTGCCAGAAGCGCGGGAAGCCCCGCGGTGAGGGTTCTGGACAGTCCTTCCGCCCACTCACCGACGAGGCCACCACCCTCGGCCTCCTACTGCGGCTTGAAGGAACGGATCTGATAGCTGCCCTGTAGGTTGCCGCCGGCCCCGGCGGGGGTGGACCCGACGCGTGCGTGGTAGTTGGTCTGTGTGTAGTACTGCACCCGATGCCTGGTGCTGTTCCATACGGAACGCACATTCTGTCCCCTCTGGATGAAGGAGCAGTCGTCGGCGGTGTTCGCCTTGCTGGACTGGGACCACTGGCAACGGGTCCCCCCGCCGTTCCAGTCGCTGTAGATGCAGAAGTATCCGGAGGTGCAGCTGAAGGCCGCCGCGCGGGCGGATTGCGGAGGTGTCGCGGACGCGGCGGGTACGGTCCCCAAAGCGGCGGCCAGGGCAGCTGCGGCGACGGCGAACGAGCGGATGCGGCGCATGGTGGAACTCCTTTTCCTCGATTGACGGCCGGAGGGGCGGGGCCGCTCCGGACCGGCTGGGAAGGATCACGCACGAGCAGGAAAGCGACGCCTGGCCGGCGCCACTCGGCGGCCGGCTGCGAAGCGTCACCAGTATGGTTCGCGGCCGTGATGCCCACTCAGGGCATTTCTGGCCGCACCAGGGGCTGTTGGAGCGCGGCGGCGCGGGTCCCCGGCGTACGCCGCACGCACCACCACTCACGCGGAGAGCACCACGACGCGGCCCGCCACAACCTTCACCACCCCGGCCCGTCCCGCTCGCCCGCAGACCCCGGTGGCGGCATGGCGGACCGCAACTCCCCAAAAGCAAGCGGGCCATGGACCACGGTCGGTTCGGTATCACGGTCGGTTCGGCATCACGGGCCGGCCCCGCGAAGTCCGCGGTGAACCGGAAGCCCGCTCGTGACTCGCATCGCGGACGTCATGGCAGCTGAAGGTATTGCCTGTTGTGGGGAACGGCGTCCGGTATGGCCCTGGCCCCCGGCCCGGCTTCGACGCTGTGGCACCTTTGATTGCAAGGGACATCCGTGCAAAGGGGTGCCGCTCCCGATGGGGGATCCGTATTGTCAGCTCGCGCCGGAGCCTTCCCTTCCGGGATTCCTGGTGGGATCCTCCACGGCCCGCGCGATACCCGGCAAGTGTCTGCACCGAGGAGCAGTGGTGACACCCCTGATCGTACCGGTCATGATCATATTCGGCATATTCCTGCTCGCCATGGTGATTGTGGGCATCTGGACGTATCAGGAGACCTTGACGTTCTCCGACTTCGCCCTGGGCGGGCGTCGGCTGAGTGCGCCGCTGGCCGCGCTGTCCGCAGGGGCCAGCGATATGTCCGGCTGGCTGTTCCTGGGACTGCCAGGGGCCGTGTACGCGGCGGGGATCGGTGCCTCGTGGATTGCCGTCGGCCTGGCCGTCGGCACCTACCTCAACTGGCGGCTGGTCGCGCCGCGTCTGCGTACGTACACCGAGCTGGCCGGCGACGCCAAGACGCTGTCGGCGTACCTGGAGGAGCGGTTCGAGGACGGCAGCAGGATGCTGCGCCTGGTCTCGGCGACCGTCACCGTCGTGTTCTTCACCGTCTACGTGGCCAGCGGTCTCCTGGCCGGGGGAGTGCTGTTCGAGGGGATCTTCGGGGGCGGCTTCGAGTTCGCGCTCACCGTCTTCGCCGTGGTGATCGTCGTCTACACCGTGCTGGGCGGCTTCCGCGCGGTGAGTGTGACGCACTCGGTGCAGGCCACGCTGATGTTCTGCGCGGCCGTGGCCCTCCCCGTGATCGGCATCGGACTGCTCGGGGGATTCGGCGCGATGCATGATGCGCTCGCCGACCGGACTCCGGCCCTGCTGGACATGGGAGCCAAGGCCCACTTCGACGGCGCCCGGTGGACGTCCGGTGAGCCGCTCGGTGCGGTGGCCGTGATCTCCTTGCTCGCCTGGGGGCTGGGCTACTTCGGCCAGCCGCACATCCTGGCCCGCTTCATGAGTATCCGCAGCACCCGCGAGATCCCCTTGGCCCGCCGTATCGGTGTGGGCTGGGTGGTCGTCTGTCTGGCGGGCGCCTCGCTCGTGGGGCTGGTGGGGATCGCGGCGCTCGACCAGCCGCTGGAGAATCCGGAGACCGTCTTCATCGAACTCTGCGCCCAGCTGGTCAACCCCTGGATCGCGGGCATCCTGCTGGTCGCCGTGCTGGCCGCGGTCAAGTCCACTGCGGACAGCCAGCTGTTGGTCTCGGCGATGGCCCTCACCGAGGACTTCTACCGGGCGTTCGTCAAGCGGCGGGCCTCGGATGCGGCCATGGTGCTGGCGGCTCGTGTGACGGTGGTGGTCGTCGCGCTGGTGGCCTACGCCATCGCCCTCAGCGGCGGCGCCGTACTGGATATCGTCGCGTACGCCTGGGCGGGCTTCGGTGCCGCCTTCGGCCCGGTCATCCTGCTGTCGCTCTACTGGCCGAGCATGACGCGGGCCGGGGCGATGGCCGGCATCGTGACGGGAGCGGTCACGGTCGTCATGTGGAAACAGATCGATCCGCTCCTCGGGCCGCTCCAGTCGGGCATCTACGAGATGGTGCCGGGCGTGCTCGCCGCCACCGCGGCGGCGCTGGTCTTCGGGAAGTTCGTCGGCCACCCTCCGCGCCGCACCTGGTCGGGGCCCATGGAGAGGAAGGCCACCGCGGTGCCGGTCGGCTGAGTCCGCGGGTCGGTACGGCCGGCTGCCGGGTGCGGAGCCGTGCCCCGGCCGGCGCGGAGGGCCCGCCGCTGTGACTGCTCGTCCGGTCGCCGGACGCGGGGTGCGGGGTGCGGCTCCGGGGGCGGGGCGCATTATGATCCGAAGAGGCTCAGCCCGCACCACGACTGGAAAAGATGTGCCTCTCCGCCGCTCCTTGTCGCCCCCCGGGTATGTACGGGTCACGTCGTTCGCTCTCGCAGCGACGGGCATGGTCGCGCTGTTGAGCAGCTGTGCGGGGAGCGGAGAGCCGCAGAGCGCCGGCCGCACCCCGGCCGCCTCCGCCCCGGTGCGGCTGTGGCCCGAACGGAAGCCCGCGCCGCAGCCGGAGACCGGAAGGGGGGAGAACCTTCCCGCGGCCGTTCCCGGGGTGCCCCGCGTGCCGTCCGGGGACATCCGCAAGGCGAATCTGCTCACCGTCGTCAAGGCGCAGGTAGCCGCCGGTTCCGCCCTGGGCGGCGGGCCGCAGTTCGACTCCGGCACCACGAAGAAGATCGACGCCTGCGCCGCCGAGCCGGCGCATTGTCCGGTACGGAAACCCCAGTACCGCGACCTCACCGGCGACGGGAAGGCCGAACTGATCGTCGGCATCGAGGCTCCGGCGGACCACTCCCTTGCACTGTGGGTCTTCAAGCTCGACCACGGAGTGGTCACCCGGGTCATGGACGCCGGCGCGACTCCGCTGTCCGTGGAGGTCGCGAACGGTGATCTGATCCTGCGGGAGCCCACGGGCACGCCCGGGTACGACACCCGCACGGTCTATGCATGGGACACCCGGACGCAGACCATGGCCCTGCGGTCGATGGAGTTCGATCAAGCGGACTCCGCCACCCCCGTCCCGGAACGCGCGCGGTGAACGCCGGCCGGCCGCGGACGCGGCTGCACCTCCCCGCCTGGACGGCGACCCTCTACTGGAAGTTCGCCGTCTTCGTCCTTGTCATGTGCTGCGTCCTCGCCACGGTGGTCGGCGTCCTGGTGCACGTCCTGGTCGGTAGGCAGACCGAGAGCCAGGCCCGCACCGCGGCCCTGTCCGAGCTGGACTCCGCCGCGGAGTCGTACGTCGCCGGGGAACCCCTCGGGCGCAACGCCGCGGTGGACCCCGCGGACCTCCCCGCCTCCCTCCGCACCATGGCGCTACGGGGCGAGCGCGGCACACAGCTCGCCGACCACAGGGGCCGACCGGCGATGTGGGCCGTTGCCCCCGCCGACGGCAAGGCGCTGGCCGTCCATATCGACTACACCCAGCGCGACGCCGCGATCCGCGGGCTGGACCGGTCCATCGTCGGCTCCTCGGCCTTTGCGATCGGCCTCACCCTCGTCGTCGGGCTGTTCGCCGTCTCCCGTATTACCCGTCGGTTGCAGCACACCGCCCAGGTGGCCCGCAGAATCAGCACCGGTGATCTCGACGCCCGGGTGGACGATCCCCGTGTCCTGCGACCCGCATACGCCCAGGACGAGGCCGCCGCGGTGGCGGCCGCACTGGACGCGATGGCCGCCACGCTTCAGAGCAAGCTGCACAGCGAGCAGCGTTTCACCGCCGATGTGGCCCATGAGCTGCGCACCCCGCTCACCGGGCTGCATGTGGCGGCAGGGCTGCTGCCGCCCGGCCGCCCGGCCGAGATGGTGCAGGACCGCATCCGGACCATGAGCCGGCTGACCGAGGATCTGCTGGAGATCTCCCGCCTCGATGCGGAAGTGGAGCAGGCCGACATCGAGGTTCACCGGCTGGGGCCGCTGGCCGAGCGTGCGGTGCTGGCCACCGGGCTGGAGGCCGAGGTCCGCATCACGCGGGACGCCCGGGTGGAGACCGACCAGCGCAGGCTCCAGCGCGTGCTGGGCAACCTCGTCTCCAACGCCCACCGGCACGGCCGGCCGCCGGTGGTCCTGACCGTCGACGGCCCCGTCATCACCGTGCGGGACCACGGGGACGGCTACCCCGACCAGCTTCTCGACCACGGCCCCCAGCGCTTCCGCAGCCAGTCCGGCAGCGGCCGCAAGACCGGCCACGGTCTCGGGCTGACCATCGCCGTGGGACAGGCGCGTGTCCTCGGTGCCACGCTGCGGTTCTCGAACGCGCCGGACGGCGGAGCCGTCGCGGAACTCGTCCTCTCGCCGCCGGTCCCGGGGCCGCGGCTTCCCCAGCCGACGGGGAGCGGCGACGCCTAGAAAACGGCGCCGTTTCACCAGCTCGGCCCGGGTGCCCGTGGCCCCTGGCCCGACCGGCCGTCGGAGTGTCCACGTCCGGGCGACAAGCGCAGAATGAAGGGAGCCGCTCAGCCGTCCGGCGGGGCGGACCGGCCACTTTGCGCGGCGGGTGGAAGGGAAAGCCGGTGCCATCAGATCGGCCGAGCGACGAGAAGGCCCGTGGTCCGCTCTGGTCCGAGCCCGGGTCGCTGCTGGAACATGTGGCCGTCGCCGTGTTCGGCATCGATGACGTCAACCGGATCTGCTACTGGGGCCCCGGTGCCCAGGAACTCTTCGGCTACCACGCCGCGCAGGCGCTGTCGGAGCCCGGCGCCCTGCTGCTGCCCGGGCCGCCCGGGGGAGGCCCCGACGCCTGCACCCGCATGGCAGAGCGGGGCCGGACCCTGGGCTACTGGCGTGGCCGTCTGCACGCCACCCATCAGGACGGCACGGTCTTCGACTGCGGATTCCGTGTCTTCCCGGTGACCGGCGTCGCCGGAGGTTCGGTGGTCATGGCCCTGGCGAGCCGCGGCGACGAGCTGGACCGGGTGAAGACCAACCTCGCCTTCCTCGATGCCCTCTTCGAAACCTGCCCCATCGGCCTGGCCATGTTCGACGAGGAACTGCGTTACCTCCACCTCAATCAGGCGCTCGCCGATATGAACGGGCTCCCCATCGAGGAGCACCTCGGGCGGCGCCTCGCCGAGATCATGATCACCTCGGACGGCGGTGAGTACGAGCGCATGCTGCGCGCCGTCGTCGCGGAGGGCAGGCCTGTGGCGGGGGTGCGGGTGGGGATGCGCACCCGGGGCCATCCGGACCGGGACAAGGTCCTGTCGGTGAGTTTCTTCCCGCTCACCCAGGCCGTGGGCACGCGCCAGGGAGTGGGCGGTCTGCTGGTGGACGTGACCGACCGGGAGCAGGCCATCGTGGAGGCGACCGCCACCCGTCAGCGGCTGGCGCTGCTGGACCGGGCGTCCGCCCTGATCGGCACCACCTTGGATGTGAAGGTCACGGCCCAGGAGCTGGTCGAGGCCGCGGTTCCGGACTTCGCCGACGCAGCCGTCGTGGAACTCGTGGAGTGGATGGACGAGAGTGCGGCGTTCGACCCGGCCCTGCCGGTGAACACCCGCCGAATCGCCTCCGGCACCGTCCTGCCCCCTCCCGCGACGGAAGTGGTGAGCGGGCTGGAGACCGTGCACTACGCGCCGGGCTCCGCCATCCACCGGATGCTGCGGACCGGCCGTCCGATCTGCGTACCGGTGAACCAGGACTTCATGGTCCGGACCGTGCTGAACGACGCGCGCGCCCGGTTGCTGGCCGACAGCGGTCTGGACTGCCTCCTCCTCGCCCCGCTCATCGCCCGGGGCACGGTGCAGGGCATCGCAGTATTCGGCCGTTCCGCGGCCAGACCGACGTTCACCGAGGAGGACCTCAGCCTGGCCGGCGAGCTCGCTTCCCGGGCGGCGCTGTGCCTGGACAACGCGCGGCTGTACAGCCGGGAGAGAAACATCGCGCTCACCCTCCAACGGGCCCTGCTCCCCAGCTCTCTGGTGACCGGCCCGTACATGGACATCGCGCACCGCTACCTCCCCGGCAGCCGCGTCACCGAGGTCGGCGGCGACTGGTACGACGTGATCCCGCTGTCCGGCCACCGAGTTGCCGTGGTCGTCGGTGACGTCATGGGACACGGTGTGTCGGCCGCCGCGGCCATGGGCAGGCTGCGGATCGCCGCCAAGGCGCTGGCCCGGCACGACCAGGAACCGGACGAGCTGCTCACCGAACTCGACCAGTGCGCCGACGAGGCCGGCATCGAACTCGCGACCTGCCTCTACATCCGCTACGACCCCACCACCGGACGCACCCGGATCGCCAGCGCCGGCCACCCTCCGCCCCTCGTCCTCCGCCCGGACGGCCGGACCCAGCTCATCGACGAAGTGCTGGGGGTCCCGCTCGGCGTCGGCGGCTGTCCCTTCCGCACGACGGAGATCGAGCTGCCCGACGACGCCACCCTCGTCCTGTATACCGACGGCCTCATCGAGGCACGGGGCCACGACATCGACGAGGGGCTGAACGCACTCCGTACGGAACTGGGCCGGCCCGCGGCCTCGTTGGAGGCCATGGCGGACGGCATCCTCGCGCGGCTCGTACCGAGTTCCCCGAGCGACGACACGGTTCTGTTGCTCGCCCGGGTGCACCGTATGCAGCGGTGACGGCGCGCGGCGACAGGAAGCCGGAACCGGCCAGGTCCCGGAGACCACCCCACGTGATTCATGACAGCCCACGCTGACCTTGCCGGTGCTCGTGAGACAGGCCCCGGCGCCGGCTGCCGTCCGCCCAGCGGTCGCGTCGCGGTCAGTCCGCGCGGCCGGTGGCTGCCACCGTCACACCCAGACCGATCATGGCGAAGCCACCAGCCCCGCCGATCATCGACAGACGGCGTTCGGAACGCGCGAACCAGTGGCGGGCCGCCGAGGCCGTCAGCCCCCATACCGTGTCCGTGATCAGGCCGATGCAGATCGGGACCAGGCCCAGGATGAGCATCTGGGCGGGCAACCCGCCTGCCGCATGATCCACGAACTGGGGAAGTACGGCGGCGAAGAACACGATGCCCTTGGGGTTGGTGACGCCGACCAGAATGCCGTCGGCGATCGTCCGCAGATCGCCGCGGGCAAGCTGTCCGGGCTTGTCCACAGCGCCCATCTTCATGTCCTTGCGGTGCCGGAACGCTTGGACTCCGAGGAAGACAAGGTAGGCCGCGCCGGCCAGTTTCACGGCGAGGAAGACAGCGACGGACTGTTCGACCAATGACCCGAGACCGAGCGCCACGGCGGCCACCAGCAGATAGGAGCCCAGCACATTGCCCAGGACCGTCGCCAGTGCTGTGCGGCGGCCGTGCGCCAGAGCCCGGCCGATCACGAACAGCACACTGGGTCCCGGAATCACGATCACCAGCAACGACATCGCCGCAAACGCAAGCAGCCGGTCGGTCGACACCATCTCTCTCACCTCGGCGACCATTGAATCAGCTGAAACGCGATTCCTCACCTACTCGTCCGTCGATGAGCCGCCCCGGCCCGCAGGTGGACGGGCCGGCTCCCGCCGAGGCCTGGCCGAGCTCATGCGGAACGGGGCGCCCTCGCGCGTACCGTCGAGCAGGAGGGCGCGGATCGCGGATATCGCGCCGGCCACCGCGGTGTCGGAACCCACCGGGCTGGTCCCGCCCCAAGTCGGCGCACAGCCAACGCCGTTCGGGCCGGGCTCGTCGGATCTCGCGCCGTGATGGCGGCCGGGCCGCGGGGGAGGGGGCTTAACGGGCCCCTGCTGCCCTCTCGGGCCGTCGGCGCCCGGGCCCGCCGGCGGTCACAGCGCCACGATCACGGCGTATGCGATGAAGAACGCTGCGCAGAGCACGACGACGATGCCGAGGATGATGACCGGGCCGGTGGCCCAGCCCCGTGTCTGCTTGTCGCGGGGGCCGGTCTCCGCCCCCGTGCTGCCCTCGCCGGGCGGGGTTTCTCCGGGCGGCATGCCACCAGGGGGGACGTCGGGGGTGCGGTGTGGGTCCGGGTCGGAATGTTGGGCGCTCATACCGACAGTTTGCCCGATTTCGACCGAATTGGTTGCCCCGGCCCGTCGCCTCGCCGGTCAGCGGTCGGCGATGTCCTCGCGGAGGCCGTCGGAGAACTCCCACCACGACAGGGGGAGCCAGTCCCCGTTCACGAATGCATCGACGGTGGCGCCGCGACCGCGGACGGTGACCGTCGTTCCGGGCGGGTACGAGGCGCCGGACAGGCCGAGCACGGGGACGAGCAAGGTCCCGAGCCGCTGAGCTGCCATGTGTCGCCCTTCCTCTCGTTTCTCGGTGCGTGCGACATTGCGACACCCGGAGTGGATATTCGCTCTCACATTACCGGCTTGCCCCGTCTCGTAGACCGGAGAATCATGAGTGATAGGTCACGTTAAAAGTGGAGAAATGCGCGTGTTCTTCGCCGAGCGGGAGGTGGCAGCACATGAAAGGCGTCGTCTACAAGGGGCCGTTCACGGTGGCGGTCGAGAATGTCGAGAGGCCCAGCATCCAGCACCCCAACGAGGTGATCGTAAAAGTCACCTCAACGGCGATCTGCGGCTCGGACCTGCATATGTACGAGGGGCGTACGGCGGCCGAGCCGGGCATCGTGTTCGGTCACGAGAACATGGGAATCATCGAGGAAATCGGCCAGGGCGTCACCTCCCTCAAGGAGGGCGACCGTGTGGTCATGCCCTTCAATGTCGCCTGTGGGTTCTGCATGAATTGCGTCGAGGGATTCACCGGATTCTGCCTGACCGTCAATCCGGGATTTGCGGGCGGCGCTTACGGCTATGTCGCCATGGGCCCCTGGGAGGGCGGCCAGGCGGAATACCTTCGCGTTCCCTACGCCGACTTCAACTGCCTGAAGCTGCCGCCGGGAAACGAGCACGAGACCGACTTCATCCTGCTCGCCGACATCTTCCCCACCGGCTACCACGGCTGTGAACTTGCCCAGGTACGCCCGGGCGAGAGCGTCGCGGTGTACGGCGGCGGGCCGGTCGGGCTCATGGCCGCCTACTCGGCTCTCCTCCGCGGAGCGAGCAAGGTCTTCGTCGTGGACCGGGTTCCCGAGCGGCTGGAGAAGGCCCGGGAGATCGGCGCGGTTCCGGTCAACTTCTCCGAGGGCGACCCGGTGAAGCAGATCAAGGACCAGACGAAAGGCATCGGCACGGACAAGGGCGTGGACGCCGTCGGCTATCAGGCGATGGCGCACGGCGAAACCCGCGAGGAACCGGCGACCGTCCTGAACTCGCTCGTCGACACGGTCCGGGCCACCGGTGCCCTCGGCGTGCCGGGCCTGTATGTTCCGGCCGACCCGGGAGGCCCTGACGAGCAGGCCAAGCGGGGCATGCTCCTCGTATCGATCGGCAAGCTCTTCGAGAAGGGGCTGCGGATGGGTACGGGGCAGTGCAACGTGAAGCGCTACAACCGGCACCTGCGCGACATGATCATCGAGGGCCGGGCGAAGCCGAGCTTCGTCGTCTCGCACGAACTCCCCCTGGACCAGGCGCCCGCGGCATACGACAAGTTCGACAAGCGCATCGAGGGCTACACGAAGGTCGTCCTGCATCCGTAGACCTGGCGGCCACGCCACTTCGACGCGCCACTTCGACGCGCCACTTCGACGCGCCGCTGGGACGGGCCGGTCCCGGGCAGGACCGGCCCGTCGTGCTGATCCCACGGCCACCGCCACCGCCACTGTCACGCCGCGCGCTCGCAGGCAGCTGTGGGACCCGGACCCGGCACCCCGGCCGGCTCTGTCTGAACCCATGACGACGGGGTACGCGAGCTCCACTGGTCCACAGAAAGGCGGAGCTCGTGTCCCAACCGAACGCGTTGAACGTCGAAGTGAACGTCACCGAGCCGGAAGTGGCGGTGGTGACCGTCTCAGGGGACCTGGACGGTGAGACCGGGACCTCCCTGCACCACCAGCTGGCCAACCAGATCGTCCACGGCAGGCGGTATCTCGTGCTGGACCTGCGCGCCGTGCCGTTCATGGACTCCTCGGGGCTGAACATCATCATCCGCGCCTCCAACGAGACCAAGCGTCTTGACGGGAGCCTGCACCTCGCGGCGGTGTCCGATGTCGTGCTGCGGCTGCTCGATCTGACCGGGATCAGCGTGAGCACCCCGGTCCACGCGAGCCCCCAGGACGCCCTCGCCGAGATCGCGTCACAGCAAGCGGCCGGGCCCGAGCCGGCGGAAGGCATCCACTCCGCGCAGCGCTGACCTCGCCTGCCGTATGGCACTTGGAGTCCAGATCTGCCCACGGCCTGTCCGTGCCTGCCCGCAGGCGCATGGACGGTAGCCGAGTGACCCAGGAGTGTGATGGTGACCACGAGCCGTGGTGCCGAAGACGCGAGGAGGGACCGTGACGCGCGGTCACCGCACCCGGCGGCACGTCCCCCGCACCGCCCTTTCCGCCGGCCGGCGGTGGGAGGGCTTCTTGTCCTTGCCGCCTGCCTGGTGGTGCCGGCGCTGCTGACGTCGCCCTGGTGGTGGCTGCCGGCCCTGGTCCTCATGGCGCTCGGTGTGCTGGGCGTAGCCCTACGACATGGCGCTGCTGAACGTCTCGGCGATGAGTTTCGGATCCCTGTCGGCCAACGCGATCCTGGCCCTGAACAGGGGAGCCGCCATGGGCGGATTCGCCCACGACACCGGTGAGGGCGGACTGTCCGAGTACCACCTGCGCTCCGGTGGCGACCTGGTGTGGGAGCTGGGTACCGGCTACTTCGGCTGCCGGACCGCCGAGGGCGCTTTTGACGCGTCGGAGTTCGCCCGCGAGCACATCAAGTGCGTGTCGCTGAAGCTCTCCCAAGGCGCGAAGCCGGGCATCGGCGGTGTGCTGCCGGGGAACAAGGTCACGGCCGAGATCGCGCGGGTGCGTGAGGTGCCGCAAGGCCGGACGGTGATCTCCCCGCCGTACCACCAGGTGTTCTCCACCCCACGTGAACTGGTCACCTTCATCGCAAAGATGCGTGAGCCGGCGGGTGGCAAACCCAGGGGGTTCAAGCTGTGTGTCGGCTCCCGACGGCAGTTCCTCGCGGTCTGCAAGGCCATGCTGGAAGAAGGTGTGACGCCCGACTTCATCATTACCTGTACGACTTGGCCTGCCCCGGGGGTGCTGCTGGCCGAGCCGCCGCGTGACTGGGCCGCGGACTGGACCGCGGCCGACCCTGACCACTTCAGTGTCTGAGAAAGGACCCTTCTCCATGGCGCGCACCGTCGCTCACGTCCTCGTCGACTCGCTGGCCCAGCTCAAGGTCCGGCAGGTCTTCGGAGTGGTCGGGGACGCCCTCAACCCCCTGACCGACGCCCTCTCACGATCCGACGACCTGGAATGGGTCGGTTGCCGGCACGAGGAGGCCGCGGCCTTCGCGGCCGGAGCCCAGTCCCAGCTGACCGGCACCCTGGGCGTGTGCATGGGGACCGTCGGCCCCGGTTCGGTGCATCTCCTCAACGGCCTCTACGACGCGGCGAAGAGCCACACCCCGGTTCTGGCCATCGCCGGACAGGTACCACTGGCCGAGATGGGCAGCGATGCCTTCCAGGAGGTGGACAACGACCTGCTGTTCCGCGATGTCGCCGTCTACCGCGCGACGATCACCGCACCCGACCAGCTGCCCGTGATGCTGGAGAACGCGGTGCGCGCGGCACTGGCCCGCAAGGGCGTGGCGGTCCTGACGGTGCCCGCGGACCTCGGTGACCGGGAGGTTCCGCACGACCGCGCGCCGCGGTTCTCACTGCCGCCCTCCAGCAGCCGGCCGGATGATCCGGTGCTCGACGAGGCCGCCGAGGTTCTGAACGCGGCTGAGCGGGTCACGCTGCTGGTGGGCACCGGCGCCCGGCACGCGCGCACCGACGTGCTGGAGTTCGCCGAACGGCTGGCCGCGCCGATGGTGCTCACCCTGAAGGCCAAGGAAGGCTTCGAGGACGACAATCCGTACCAGGTCGGCCAGACCGGGCTGATCGGCAACCCGGCGGCGGCCAAGGCCCTGGACGACGCCGAAGTGCTGGTGCTGCTCGGCACGGATTTCCCGTACCGGGAGTGGTATCCGGCCGGCAAGAAGGTCATCCAGGTCGACCTCGCGCCCGAGCACATCGGCCGACGGGTCCCCGTGGACGTCGCCCTGGTGGGCGATGTCGGCCCCACCGTGCGCGGCCTGCTCGGCCGGCTGACCGGGCAGCCGGGGACATCCCACCTCGACCGGGCCCGGGACCGGTTCGACAAGTGGTACCGCTCGCAGCTCAAGCTCGCCGTTCCCGATCACGACCAGGGGCTGATCGGCAAGGCGCGCTCCACTTTGGACAACCGCGACCATCTGATCCGGCCCGAGGCGCTGGCCAGGGCGGTCGACGAGGCAGCGGCCGACGACGCCGTCTTCACCTCGGACACCGGTATGGCCACCGTGTGGCTCTCCCGCTTCATCCAGATGCGGGGGACACGCAGGCTGCTGGGCTCCTACAACCTCGGCTCGATGGCCAACGCGATGCCCCAGGCCCTGGGAGCACAGTTCCTCGACCGGGACCGGCAGGTGGTGGCGTTCTGTGGTGACGGTGGGCTGAGCATGCTGCTGGGCGATCTGATGACCCTGCGCACCTACCGGCTGCCGGTGAAGCTCGTGGTCTTCGACAACCGCCGGCTGGGCATGGTGAAACTGGAACAGGAGCAGGCGGGCCTGCCGGAGTTCGGTACCGAACTGGACAACCCCGATTTCGCCGCGGTGGCCAGGGCGCTGGGCATCACGGGCATCCGCGTCACCGACCCCGTCGACCTCACTGACGGCGTACGCGAGGCGTTCGACACCGACGGCCCCGTGCTGCTGGACGTGCTCACCAATCCGGACGAGATCTCCCTGCCTCCCAAGCCGACGGCGAAGCAGGGCTGGGGCTTCGCCATGGCGAAGGCCAAGGAGTTCCTCCGCAGCGAGGGGGGCACCGGCTGATCCCTCTTATGTGCCAGGGCCTGTCGTTGGACCAGCCGGGCCCGCGCCGGCCCCACGACAGGCACTAGCGCTTCTGAGCTCGGTACCGCTTGAGAAGGGCGGTGATCTTGACGTAGTCCGCCTTGCCGTTCAGTTCGCTGAGGAGATCGTCCGGGCAGAGTTCGTAGTGATCGCCCCACCACCGACGTCCTCGGTTGTCCCAGATGCGGTAACCACCCGGCACTCCTCTGGCCACGTACCGCCGCCTGCTCACGATGCCCCCCGACCCGTGCACCTGTGTCGCCCCACCTGCACGCTTCCTCCCGGCGCCGACAACGACCGCACCATAGCGCGCGAGCGGCGCGAGCAGCTTCGGGCGTTGAGGTACAGATCAGTCCACGTCCATCTCCACGTCCGTGTCCGCGGGCAGGGGTGGCAGGCGGAGGTGGGCCAGGTCTGCGGGAGCCGGGCTGGTGTGGGGCCACAAGGGGGTGACCCCGGCGTCGGCCGCCGCGGGGGCATCGGTCAGGCGCATGCGCTCACGCAGCCTGCCGTAGAAGTCGGTCGGTCCGAGCCGCACCACGCGCAGGCGCTGCGGAGCCGCGTAGATGCCGACCCAGTCACCGGGATCCAGGACGCCGCGCAACTGGCCGTCGACGCTCACCGCCGCGCGGCCGGAGTGCCCCAGGACGCGCAGGGCGACGGCCTCGTCGGGGGCGGCGACCACCGAGCGGTTGAAGGTCATGTGCGGGGCCACGGGGGTGAAGACGATGGCGTCGGCCGCAGGGGAGATGACAGGACCGCCGGCGGCGAAGCTGTAGGCGGTGGATCCGGTGGGGGTGGCGACCAGGACGGCGTCGGCGGAGTAGGAGGCGAGGAGCCGGCCCGAGAGGTACACGCCGAGGGAGACCTGACGGTCGCGCGCCAGTTTCTCCAGGACGATGTCGTTGAGTGCCGTCACGTTCAGGGCCACCCCCCAGTCCAGGGCGACGGCACACTCGGGACGCACCAGGGGAGGCGGGAGCGCGGGGCCCCGGCCGTAGCGCAGGAGGGCTTCCATTCCCACGGGGAGCCCCAGCGGCCGGGACGCCCGCATCGTCAGCATCAGACGGGTCTCGATGTCCACCTCGCCGCGGTGAACGGAGTCCAGCGCGCATTCCACGTCGTCGGCCGGGACTTCGGTCAGGAAGCCGAGGGTCCCCAGGTCGACACCGAGGACCAGCGCGTCGTTCTGCGCGGCCAGACGGGCTCCGCGGAGGAAGGTGCCGTCCCCGCCGAGCGTGACGATCAGGTCGGGGTCACCGGCAGCCTCGACTTCCGCCCGCGCATCCCGCCGTTGTTCGTCCTGGCTCCACACGTCGATGGCGACGCAGCCGACACCCTGGCGTACGCACCACTGTCGGACGACCTCGGCGGCCGTCACGGCGTCGGGGCGCCCTCCGTGGACGACGATGCCCACCCGTTGCACGCTCACGCGGCCTCCGCTCCCTCCGGGCTCCCGGTTCGGAGAACGACGGAGCCCTGCTTGGGGTATTTGTGCGCATTTACAGGCATCTTAACGGGGCGACATGATCTCCATGGGTGTGCCGATCCGTTCTCGCGAACAGGGTTCCCCGGCTCGCCCCGGAACGACGAGAACGTGATCCCTGCACACCGTCACCACGACCGGCCGGCCATCACCCGCACAAGGCGGCGTCGACGGCAGCGAGGACATCGGCGGGGCCCTGTTTGACGGGCGCCCGGTCGGCGGTGGCGGCGATCGTGACGGCGCGGCCGTCATCGGTGACGCCGGTGCGCGTGTGGTAGCCGGGGATGTCACCGCCATGGCCCCACATCAGCCCGCCGCAGCTCAGCGGGGTGCTGACCACGCCCAGCCCGTACCGGGCACCGGGCCACAGACCGGCGGGGACGGTGGTGCGCATCTGGGCGAGCTGCGCGGATTCGAGGAGCTTGCCGCCGGAGAGAGCGGAGAAGAAGCGGTTCAGGTCGCCCGGGGTGGAGACCATCTGTCCGGCGGCCCAGGCCCAGGAGGGGTCCAGCTTCGTGATGTTCTTCAGTGGCTCTCCGGGCTTCGCCGCGTAGTAGCCCTCGGGATGGGCTTCCCGGATGCCCTCCTCGCCCACGCCGGGGAAGTAGGTGTGGCGCAGCCCGATGCGCTCGATGACCCGGTGGGTGATCTGCTCGGCCAGCGGGCGGCCGGTGACCTTCTCGATGAGCAGACCGGCCAGGAGGTAGTTGGTGTTGCTGTACTCCCAGTCGGTCCCGGGAGCGAACCTCGCCCTGTGCGCCAGCGCCAGGTCGAGCAGGGCGCGGGGCTGGACGTAGGTGTGGCGCTCCTTGCCGGTGAAGTCGCCGGTGAAGTCGGTGTAGTTGGGCAGTCCGCTGGTGTGCTGGAGCAGCTGACGTACCGTGATGCGGCGACCGTCGATGCCCTCGCCCCGCACCAGGTTCGGCAGGTACTCCTCGATGGGGGCGTCGAGAGCGACTTTGCCTTCGCCGACCAGTTGCAGGACGACCGTGGCGGTGAAGGTCTTGGTGTTGCTCCCCGCCCGTACCTGCCCGTCGGCCGGTACCTTCGCCCCGGTCCTCAAGTCCGCGACACCGGCGGTGTAGTGATGGGTGTGCCCGTGACGGCCGACGGCGGCCGCCAGGGCGGCGGGGTACCTGTCGTCGTGGACCAGTCGGTCCAGACCCCGCTGCATGACATCACCGGAGCCGCGTGCCTGTGCCGCAGACGTCGGCAGAGTGCCGCCCACGGCCAGCGCGGCAGCCGTCACGACCGCCATCGTGATCAACCGCCGTGGCCTGGGCGACGACCTGCGAACTCGCCGCAGCTGACGGGAACGATCGGGCATGGAACCCCTCCTGGTGCAACCTGCGAGGCATGACGGTCATCCGGACTCGATCAGCCTGCGTGCTCGAGATCCCCCTCATCGATCCGGGCAGCGGGCCCATGCAAAGTAGGGATAACCCCCGGCACTTGGGCGGCCGACACGCACGTCATGCGCACGGGATCCGCACCGACCTCGTCCGGCCGCACGGTGGCGGCGTTCGTGCTCGTCGGCCGGTCCTCGCGCGTCGTCGTCAGCGGCTCCGGTCACCGGCCGAGGCCAGACCCAGCCAGGTGTGCGGGTTGCCCTCCCAGCACCAGCCGAGCTTCGGGGCGCCCTTGCTGATCCACAGGGCCGGGACCCTGCGGTCCCCGAAGCGGGTGCCACCGAGCGAGAAGCATTTGTTCTTGGCCAGCGCCTGGGGGTATTGGGTGACGAACGCTATGCCCTCCTCCATGGTGAGCGGGGTGCGGCCCCGCTCCGCGATCGCCCCCAGGGCGTCCTGGGGGACGACATTGCAGAATTCCTCGCCGCGGTCGATGTCGAAGGCGACGTACACCTCCCCTTCGGGGAGCGCCAGTTCCTCGATCGAGACGAACCTCTCCAGCTCGCCCGGGGCGTAGAAGCGCTCGATGACTCCGGGGCTCTGCTTCCCCGTGAGCGTGGTCAGCGGTACGGACTCCTCAAGGGGCACGAGTGCCCTGGTGACCACCAGCAGGAACGGCACCCAACCCTCGCTCGGCGGTTCCAGCGTCGCCGCCCGTGCGAGAACGGGTGCGCGCAGCGGGTCGACCAGAGTGCGGAACGCGGTCTCCGTCATCCCGGCGAGGGCGGGGTACCCCTTGTCGACAAGCGTCGCGACCTGGCGGTCGAACTCCGAGCCGGCATCGAAATCGGTCATGTGAGGCCTTCCTGGGAACGGCGGGACGGGGTAAGGAGGTGACGGAGCATCATGGGAATCGTGCTATGGATGTAAAATTAGCCCCGGCGTCATTAGTGCGTCAAGCGCAAACTTACGACACGTGTAAGATTCCTTCATGGGTATCGAACCGATGGGGCTTCGCGAGTCCAAGAAGCAGGAGACCAGGCAGCTCATCTCTGACCAGGCGACCAGGCTGTTCATCGAGAACGGCTTCGAGGCGACGACGATCGCCGAGATCGCCGTGGCTGCCCGGGTGGCCAAGAAGACCGTCACCAACTACTTCGCCCGCAAGGAGGACCTGGCCTTCGACCACCGCGAAGAGTTCGTCGAGGGCCTCGCCCGGACCGTGTCGGTCCGGGCGGAAGGGGAGTCGGCGCTCGTGGTGCTGCGCCGCGAGTTCCTTGACGGGGTCGAGCGGCACGATCCGGTGATCGGGTTCTCCGGCGAGGTCTTCGCCCGGATGATCGCGGACAGCCCCACCTTGCTGGCCCGCTTGCGCGATATGCACGACCAGCGCGAGGCCGCGCTCGCCGAACTCCTCGCCACCGAGACCGGAGCTGCTCCCGACGACATCACTCCCCGGGCGGCGGCAGCTCAACTGGGCGGCGTCCACCGAGTCCTGTTCCAGCAGATCCTGGAACTGACCCTCGACGGCTGGAGCAACCAGCGCATCGCCGAATCGGTGACCGTGTCCGCCCACCGCGGCTTCGATCTGCTGACGGGCTCCCTCGCCGACTACGCCGTGAAATAAGGGCGGCGGTCGCTACCGCCCACGGTCGCCTGCCGATGACCCCGCCACTTGGTTCGCCTGCCGATGACCTCGCCGCCGCGCACCGCCACCGCCCATCCGCCACCGCCCACCGCACACCCCGCTCGTCGGGCCCCTGCCCGACGGACACCTCGCGCGGACGGGCAGCCGCGAAAAACTCGAAAAACACCTGCGGCGGTGGTCTAGGAAGTGGGTGTCCGGGCACCCGGTGAACCACGCGAGATGCGCGTCGTGGGTTGCGTACCCGCGTTGAGCCACCACTGAGGAGGCGTAGCAATGAGCACGGTGAAGGAGACGGTGGACGTCGAGGTCCCGGTCCACACCGCCTACAACCAGTGGACGCAGTTCGAGGAGTTCCCGAAGTTCATGGAGGGCGTCGAGAGGATCACCCAGCTCGACGACCGGCACAACCGCTGGACCACCAAGGTCGGTGGCGTGCGGCGGGAGTTCGACACCGAGATCGTCGACCAGCTCCCGGATGACCGGATCGCCTGGCGGACCACCACCGGCGACACGCGGCAGAAGGGCCTGGTGAGGTTCCGGCGTCTGGACGAGAGCCACACGCGGGTGGAGCTCGTGATGGACATCGAGCCCACGGGCACGGCCGAGAAGGCCGCCGACATGTCGGGAACCATCGCCCGGCGCATCAAGGGCGATATGCGGCGCTTCAAGGACCACATCGAGCACCGCGGCGCCGAATCCGGAGCCTGGCGCGGCCGCATCACGCCCGGCTGACCCGGCCCGGCGGCGCGAGGGCCGCAACGACGGACGGCCCCCGGCGGGGAGATGACCCCGGCCGGGGGCTGTCGGCGGTTGGCCGACCGACCGGCCTAGCCGCCCACTTGGGCCGCCGCGGCCGGGTTCGCGGGGCTGCCGGCCACCGCGCTCTTCGGAGGATTCGGGCGGCGGCGGGTGAGCCAGAGCACGAGGGCGGCGCCGGTGATCGCCAGGGCGCCCGCGGTCAGGGCGAGGGTGTTGTGGGCGGTGGCGAACACGGAGTGCAGGGTGTGGCCGAAGGCGGTGCGCTGTCCGGCCGGGGTGGCGGCGAGCAGAGTGTCGGCTCCGCCGCCGGACAGGGTCTGCGCGGTGTTCTCCGGGTCCGGGACCACGCCGTTCAGCGACCGGTTCATGGTGGATACCGCCAGGGTGCCGAAGACTGCGACGCCGAAGGCGTAGCCGAGTTGTTCGAAGGTGCTGTAGGCGCCGCCGGCCATCCCGGCGCGTTCGGGCGGCACGGAGCCGAGGGCGAGGGCCGCGGCGACCTGGAAGACGAGTCCCATGCCGATGCCGCTCAGGGCCAGGCCACCGATCAGGGCGGGCCAGCCGGAGCCGGGGCCGAGGAAGCCTTCCGCCGCCACGCCGAGGCCGGCCAGGAGCAGGCCGAGGGTGGCGCCCAGGCGGGGGGAGGGCCTGGGCATCCACCGCCCGCTCAGTACCGCGACCAGCCCCGCGGCCGCCGCGTGCGGCAGCACGACCAGCCCGGCGCCGATGGGGGAGAGGTGCTGGACGGACTGGAGCCATAGCGAGGTGCAGGGCAGGACCCCGTATACCGCGCCTTCGCCGAACGCGATCGTGATCATTGCGGCGGTGAATTCCGGACGGCGGAACAGCGACAGGTCCAGCAGCGGATGGGTGCTGCGCCGCTGTAGGGCCACGAAGACCGCGCAGGCCACCAGCGCCACGGCCAGCGGCACCAGCGTCCCCGCCGAGGCCCAGCCGTGTGCGTGCGATGCGGTCAGGGCGTAGACGCACCCGCCCGCACCCAGCGCGCACAGCACCACGCCGGGAACATCCAGACGTCGCGTGGCGGCCCGGTCCGGAGTGGAGCGGGGGATGCAGCGGAACGTCATGACCAGGGCGAGAGCGGTCACGGGGACGTTGACGTAGAAGATCCAGCGCCAGTTGAGGGCCTGGGTGAGCAGCCCGCCCAGGATGGGGCCCAGCGCGGAGGCACTGGAGGCCACCGCCGCCCACACCCCGTAGGCCAGTCCCAGGCGGCGCCCCGAGTACAGAGTGCTGATCAGCGACAGGGTGGTGGTGAACATCGCCGCTGCCCCCACGCCCTGCACCAGCCGGGCGGCGATCAGCCACCCCATGTCCGGTGACAGGGCGCACGCCACCGAGGCCGACGCGAAGACGACCAGCCCCACGACATACACCCGGCGCCGCCCGTGCCGGTCGGCCAGCATGCCGGCCCCCAGCAGGGCGGCGGCCACGGCGAGTGCATAGCCGTCGGCGACCCACTGAAGCTGTGACAGCGACGAACCCAGGGACCCGGACAGGGACGGCAGCGCGACCAGCACGATGGTGACGTCGATGAGCAGCATGAACGTGCCCAGACAGAGGGCGGCCAACGGCCCCCAGATACGCATGACAAGACCCCCACGAAGACGATGACGGGACGACCCGCCCACCTTCCGGGCCTCGCCACACGTATCCCAAGCCATACCCTGGACCGCGGAACGATCCGGCACGGAAGTGAGGTACTGCGGTGGATTCCGGCGCTCTGAACGACCTCGACCATCGCCTGCTGGAGGCCCTCCAGCTCGACGGCCGGGCCCCCTTCAGCCACCTCGCCCGACGGCTGGACCTTTCCGAGCGCACGGTCGCGCGCCGTTACCAACGCCTGCGCGGCCTGGGCCTGCGCATCGTCGGCCAACCCGACCCCGCGCGCCTGGGACTGGTCCGCTGGCTGCTGCGCCTGCACTGCACACCCGACGCCGCCGGCACCATCGCCGAAGCCCTGGCCCGCCGCCCCGACACCAGCTGGGTCACCCTCGCCTCCGGCGGCACCGAGCTCTACTGCGCCGTCAACACCCGTACGGCCGACGAACGCAACGCCCTCCTGCTGCAAAAGCTCCCCCGCACCCCGCATGTGCTCTCCGTCAGCGCCCACTGCATGATGAGAATCTTCGTCGGCGCCACCAGCACCTGGCACGCCACCCGCTTCCGCCCCGCCACCCCCGCCGCCCTCGCGGTGGATTCCGGCACCTCCCGCACCCCGCTGGCACTGGACGACACCGACCGCACCCTGTTCACCGAACTGGCCCGGCACGGCCGCGCCACCCTGCCCGAACTGAGCAAGGCCACCGGCCGCTCACCCTCCAGCGTCCAGCGCCACCTCGACCGCCTGCGCACCGAAGGCGCCCTGCACCTCTCCGTCGACTTCGACCCCCAGCTCCTCGGCTACCACATGAGCACGCGACTCTGGCTCAACGTGGCCCCCGCCCATCTGCGCACCGTCGGCGAAACCCTCGCCACCCACCCCGCCATCGCCTTCGCCGCCGCCATCACCGGCACCTCCAACCTCGTCGCCAGCGGCGTCTTCCGCACCCCGGCCGACCTGTACGACTACATCGACCGGCAGATCGGTCCGCTGCCGGGCATCCAGAGCATCGAAACCGCCCCCACCCTGCGCGAGGTCAAACGCCTGGCCCCGGCCCTCCCCTGAACGGTGGCAGGCCGCGGTTCCGCCCCGTGCCCGGACGCCACCACCCACGTGAATCACGTCACAACTGGCGTGAGGCAGGGGTGGGTTGACCGGTCCGGGCTAGGACTTGCTGCATGACAGCGGCTGGAGTGGATGTGGTGGCCCGCGGGGCGAGCGTGCACGGTCGGAGAGGTCCGGTGTTCGAGGGGGTGGATGTGGATGTGCCGGCGGGCGGGCTGCTGGCCGCTCACGGCCCGGCCGGTTCCGGGCGTACCTCGCTTCTGCTGGCGCTCGCCGGGCGGATGCGGCTGTCCGGCGGGGCTGTCCGGGTCGGCGGGCACGTCCTGCCCGCCGCGGGTGGGCGGGTACGCAGGATGGTCGCCATCGCCCGGGCCGCGCCCGCGGTCGATCTCGAAGGGCGGCTGCGGGTGCGCGAGGTGATGGCCGAACGCTGTCTGACGAGCCCCGGCGTGACCGAGCGCGGCATCCGCGAGGCCTTCGCGACCTTGGACGTCGCCCCACGGGGGGCAGACCTGGTCGAGGACCTCGGCCCGGCCGGCCGGCTGCTGCTGGCGACCGCGCTGGCCCTCGCCGAACGGCCGGGCGCCCTCGTCGTCGACGACGTCGACGAGGGGCTGCCACCCGACGCGCAGGGACCCGTGTGGCAGGCCCTGCAACGGGTCAGGGACCACGGCTCCACCGTGCTGGCCGGCTGCCTCCATCCGCCGCCCCCGCCCACCCCCGGCCTGGTCGCGCTGTTATTGCCGCGACGCAGCCAGGACCGCCTCCCGGCCGAGACGACCACTGTCCGGAAGGACGCCGACACATGAAAGCCGTCAAGCTGGCGCTGCTCGAACTCCGGCGCTTCCGGGGGCCGATGCGCCGACTGGTCCCCGCCCTGCTCTGCCTGGTGCCGTTGCTGTACGGCGCCATGTACCTCTGGGCGAACTGGGACCCGTACGGCAAGACGGACCGCATGCCGGTCGCCGTCGTCAACCAGGACCACCTGGCACATGCGCGGCAGGGCAGCCGGGTGAACGCCGGTGACCAACTGGTCCAGCAGCTCAAGGCGTCCGGCACCTTCGACTGGCACTTCGTCGGTCCGGACGAGGCTCGGGACGGGCTGGAGCACGGCCGCTACTTCTTCACCATCGACATCCCACCCGGCTTCAGCCGCAAGCTCGCCACGGGTGCCGACACCCGTCCGCAACAGGCGGGCATCCGGATCGAACTCAACGATGCCAACAACTACGTCGCCGGCATCATGACCGAGGTGGTGCAGAACAAGCTTCAGGACCAGGTCAACTCCGCCACGCATGCCGCCTATGTGCGCAGCGTCTACGGCGAGTTGTCGGACGTGCGCGACAAGCTGTCCACCGCGTCCGACGGCGCACACCGGCTGGTGGGCGCGACCCGCGTGGCGCAGCAGGGCACTTCCACGGTCGCGTCGGCGACCTCCACCCTGCACGACGGTGCCGACGGCGTCGCCGCCGGGGCGCGGCAGATCGCCCGTGCCACCGGGCAGATCGACGACCTCTCCGGCCGCCTCGACCGGGCCGCCGCCGACCGCCTGCCCGGAGCCCTCTCCACCCTGGTGACCACCGCCCGGCTGACCACCGACGGCCTGGACGCGGTGCACACCGCCACCAGCGCCACCCGCAAGGGCACTTCACGTGCCGTGGCGGACCTCACCGATCTCGCCGACTCCCACCCCGAGCTACGGGACGACCCCGTCTACCGAACGGCGCTGAGCCACGCCCGCGACCTGGACACGACCGCCACCGATCTCGACGGCCGGGCCGCTGCCGCCGAGAACAACGCCCGGCGCTCCCTCCGTGACGCCGAACGCCTCCAGGACGACGTCGGATCGCTCAGGCGCGATGTGCTGGCTCTGCACACCCCGCTCCGTCTCGTCGACACCGGTTCGCACAGCGCCGCCGACGGTGCGCACGGCCTCGTCGAAGGGCTCGGCACCTTGGAAAAGGGCTCCGGCGCGCTGCGTGCCGCCGCCGACCAGGCGCACGACGGTGCCTCGGACGTCTCCCGCACCGTGGACGACGGCCTCCACAAGGTTCCCCGTACCACCCCCGACCAGGTCGCCCACGCCGCCGGAGTACTGGGCACGCCCGTACACATCGACCGGGGAAACCTGCACCCGGCCGGTGTCTACGGACGCGGCCTGGCCCCGTTCTTCTTCGGCATCGCCCTGTGGGTGTTCGGCCTCTTCGCCTACCTGTTGCTGCGTCCGCTCAACACGCGTGCCCTGGCCGGCCGGGTCGGCGCCTTCACCACTGCCGTCGCGGGATGGCTTCCGGCCGCGGTGCTGGGGGCCGTGGGGGCGCTGGTGCTCTACGGCGTCGTCGATCTCGCCCTCGGGCTCAGTCCCGTCCACCGCTTCTGGATGCTCGCGCTCCTGGTCACCGCGGCAGCGGCCTTCGTCGCCGTCGATCACTGCCTGCGCACCCTTTTCGGGGTGCCGGGCGACGTCCTGTCCCTGGTCCTGCTCATCCTCCAGCTCACCGCGTCCGGCGGGCTCTACCCACTGCCCACCGAGCCGGCCTTCTTCCAGGCGCTGAACCCGCTGCTCCCGATGACTTACCTGGTCGACGGATTGCGCGTCACCGTCTCGGGCGGGCTCACCGAGAACCTCCTGCGGGACTTCGTCGTTCTTTTCGCGTTCACCGCCGGCTTTCTCGCCGTGACCACCCTCGCCGTACGACGCCAACGGGTGTGGACCGTCGGGCGCCTCCATCCCGACGTTTCCCTGTGAGGACAGGGACCGACCGACGACCGTACTGCCCCGCCTTCCCGTCACCGCCGCTTCCGCATTCGATTGGACCGCCTGATGGCCTCAGCACCGCACCTCGGCACACCCGTCCCCGACTTCACCCTGCCCGGTGGTGTCCTGACCGGCGACAGCTTCGAGCGTCGTGACTACACCCTCTCCCTGCAACGCGGCCGCCCGCTGGTGCTGGCGTTCTATCCGGGCGACGACACCAGCGTGTGCACCAAACAGCTGTGTTCCTACTCCAGTGGCCTCGAGCAATTCCAGGACCAGAACGCGGAAGTCTGGGGCATCAGCCCGCAAGACGTGGACAGCCACGAGCGGTTCGCGCGCAGGCACGACCTGCGGATGCCCCTGCTCGCCGACACCGATCGCCAGGTCACCCGTACCTTCGGCATCGCCGCCCCCGGAATCGGACTGCGCAGGGCGGTCTTCCTCATCGGACCCGACGGCACCCTGCACTGGAAGCACGTGGCGTTGCTCGGTGCCGGCTTCCAGCCCCTCGACACCCTCACTCGGCATCTCGCCGGCATGACATCCATCTGACACTCGCCCGGGTCCGCGTGAGTCCGCCGTGGGCCCGGTATGCGACGGCGCCCCCGCCCGGTGGGCAGGGGCGCCAAGTGCGGGACGTTCAGCACATCTTGTAGTCGGCTCGCGTGGAGTTGTAGGAGCAGCTGTCGACCGTGCCGCCGGTCGACTTCTTCAGCGTGGCCGAGTCCCGGTCGTTGTTCCACACGTAGGCGCCGCGGCCCTGGTAACGGTGCGCCGCGGTGTTCGTGCCCTTGCCGGTGTGGACGGTGACTGTCTTGCCGGCTCCGAGCGAGTAGGAGCCGAAGGTGTACTTGTGCCGGGAGGCGTCCGTCAGTGTCCAACCGGTGAGGCTGACGGCCCGGCTGGTGGAGTTCTTGATCTGTACGTACTCGGCGTTGAGGCTCGTGGCGGAGCGGGTGTCCGAGCCGGGGCTGTCGTAGTAGATCTTGTAGAGGTGGACGGAGCCGGCAGCCTGTGCGGGCACGGGCAGCAAGGCGGCGCCGGCGCAGGCAGCCGATAGGGCAGCAGCGGCCAGAGTACGAAGACGGAGCATGAGAGTCCTTCTGTGTCAGGCCGGGCACCCCCCACTTCGGGCCCGGCAGGCGCTCAGATTACGGACCCAGTACCGGAAAGGGCACCGACGTTACCCAGTCGCGACATATCAAGACACAACGGTATCGCTCAAAGTTCAACAAGTTCTGGGCGCTTGCTCGGGTGCTTGCTCAGGTGCTGCCCTCGGCGGCGGAGTTGGTCCAGGCGGCATCGCGGAGCAGGCGCAGACCGTTGAGGCCGACGATGACGGTGGAACCCTCGTGCCCGGCGACGCCGAGGGGCAGCGGCAGAGTGGCGAGAAGGTCCCAGACCACCAGGCCCGTGATGACGATGCCGGCGATGACGAGGTTCTGCACCACCAGGCGGCGGGCCCTGCGCGAGAGAGCCACCACGGTGGGGATGGCGGCGAGTTCGTCACGGACGACCACCGCGTCGGCGGTCTCCAGAGCAAGGCCGGATCCGGCTCTGCCCATGGCGATGCCGGTGTGGGCCGTGGCCAGGGCCGGGGCGTCGTTGACACCGTCGCCCACGACCAGCACATTGCGGCCCTGCGCCTGCCACCCCTTGACCGCGGACACCTTGTCCTGAGGGAGCAGTCCGGCGCAGACCTCGGTGATACCGACCTCGGCGGCCAGATGCGCGGCGGCGCGCTCGTTGTCACCGGTCAGCAGTACCGGCGAACGGCCGGTGAGCTTCTTGAGCGCGCCCACAGTGGCTGCGGCGTCCGGGCGCAGGCGGTCGGCGATGCCCAACACCCCGGCGGGGGCGCCGTCATGCAGGACGAGAACCGCGGTACGGCCCTCGTCCTCCAGAGCCTGCACCACGGTGCGGACGGGGTCGGTGGCGGCGAACGGGAGCCGGGCCGGTGATCCCACCTGGACGGTGTGTCCGTCGACGGTGGCGGTGACACCCTCCCCGGGGACGGAGCCGAAGTCGGCGGCGTCGGCGAGGGGCAGGCCACGTTCGCGCGCGGCGTCGACGACGGCGCGCGCGAGCGGGTGCTCGCTGGGGTGCTCGGCCGCCGCGGCGAGGGCCAGCAGGACGTCCTCGCCGAGGCCGGAACCGGGGAGCGGGCGGATGTCGGTGACCCGGGGTGTGCCTTCGGTGAGGGTGCCCGTCTTGTCCAGGGCGACGGCGTCGATCCGGCCGAGACGTTCCATGACGACGGCGGACTTGGCGAGGACGCCGTGACGCCCGGCGTTCGCCATGGCCGAGAGGAGCGGGGGCATCGTGGACAGCACCACGGCACAGGGAGAAGCGACGATCATGAAGGTCATCGCGCGCAGCAGTGCAGGCTGCAAGGCGGAGCCGAACGCGAGCGGAACGGCGAAGACGGCGAGGGTCGCGGCCACCATGCCGATCGAGTAGCGCTGCTCGATCTTCTCGATGAACAGCTGCGTGGGCGCCTTGGTTTCGGAGGCTTCCTCGACCATGGTCACGATCCGGGCGATCACCGAGTCCGACGGGTCGCGCTCCACCCGTACGTGCAGGGCGCCGGCGCCGTTGACGGTGCCCGCGAACACCTCGTCACCGGGCCGCTTGGCCACCGGCAGCGGCTCGCCGCTGATGCCGGCCTGGTCGGCCTCGCTCGCGCCGCGCAGGACCTGGCCGTCGGCCCCGATGCGCTCGCCGGGCCGGACGAGGACCGTGTCGCCCACCGCGAGGGAGTCCGTCGGGACGCTCTCCTCGCCGCCGCCGGGCAGCAGCCGGGTCGCGGTGGTCGGAGCGAGGTCGAGCAGGCCGCGGACCGAGTCCGCGGTGCGAGCGGTGGCGACCGCCTCCAGGGCGCCGGAGGTGGCGAAGATGACGATCAGCAGGGCGCCGTCGAGGAACTGGCCGATGGCGGCGGCGCCGAGCGCGGCGACGACCATCAGCAGATCGACGTCCAAGGTCTTGCCCTTGAGGGCCTTCAGGCCTTCCCACCCCGGCTCCCATCCGCCTGTGAGGTAGACGGCGGTGTACAGCGGACCCCACAGCCACCGCGGGGTGCCCAGCAGGTCCAGCGGGAGGGCGAGCAGGAACAGCAGCAGCGCGGTCAGCGCCCATCGGGCTTCCGGCAGTGCCAGGACGCGTGCGGCGCCGCGGCGGTGCCGGGCGTGGCACGGCGGAGGGCGGCGCGGGCCGCTGATCCAGGACAGAAGGCATGACAAAGCAACCCTTCGCGGGCGGACTGGGGGCGACGGCACCACCATACAGGAACACCTGAATAGTTCTTCATGTGTCATCGGTATGATGTCCGCATGGGCCACGGAGTCGACACCACCAGCAGCGCCACCACCCGCGAGCGCCTCGACGCGGTCGGCACCGCCGACGTCGCCGCCACCCTCCAGGCCCTCGCCACTCCGTCCCGGCTGCACATCCTCGCCCGGCTACAGGAAGGCCCCTGCTCCGTCAGCGACCTCGCGGCCGCCGTCGACATGGAACCCTCCGCCTGTTCCCACCAGTTGCGCCTGTTGCGCAACCTCGGACTGGTCACCGGTGAGCGGCACGGTCGCTCGATCGTCTACGCGCTGTACGACAACCACGTCGCCGAACTCCTCGACCAGGCCCTCTATCACGTCGAGCATCTGCGCCTCGGAGTCCGCGACACCCGGGTCGCGCCGCAGGAGCCGGCCGTCGCCGAGTGACCTGACGCCCGGTGAACGGGTCAAGGCGTCAGAACAGTTTTGATCATGCCGTCTTCCTTGGCCTGGAAGGTCTGGTAGGCCTGGGGCCCTTCTTCGAGCGGCAGTGTGTGGGTGGCGAAGTCCTGCACTCCGAGGACGTCCTCGTCGTCGAGGAGGGGCATGATGTCGTCCACCCAGTGCCTGACGTTGGCCTGGCCCATGCGCAGCTGGACCTGTTTGTCGAACAGGGTGAGCATCGGCACGGGGTCGACGGAGCCGCCGTAGACGCCGATCAGCGAGATCGTGCCGCCCCGTCGGACCGCATCGACAGCCGTGTTGAAGGCCGCCATGCTGTCCACACCGGCCCGGCTCAGCACCTTCTCCCCGATCGCGTCGGGCAGCAGGCCGGCGAACCGCTGGGCGGTTCTCGCCAGCGGAGCGCCGTGCGCTTCCATGCCGACCGCTTCGATGACGGAGTCGGTGCCACGCCCCGCCGTGAGACAGCGGATCTCCTCGCCCACGTTGTTGTCGTACTCGTTCAGGTCGAGAGCGTGCACGCCCCGGCTGCGGGCCCGGGCGAGACGTTCGGGTACGAGGTCGACGCCGATGACCTTGCTCGCGCCCTGATGGAGGGCGATACGGGCCGCCATGTCGCCGATGGGGCCGAGACCGAGAACGGTGACGGATCCGCCTGGTGGGATACCGGCATAGGCGACGGACTGCCAGGCGGTGGGCAGGACGTCGGAGAGGTAGACGAACCGCTGGTCCGGCGGGCCGTGCGGCACCTTGACGGGCAGGGTGTTGCCGAAGGGGACCCGCAGCAACTCCGCCTGACCGCCGGGTACCTGGCCGTAGAGCTTGGAGAATCCGAACAGCGCGGCGCCCATCCCACGGTCCTTGACCTGCGTGGTTTCGCACTGCGAATGGAGCCCCTGCCCGCACATCCAGCAGGTGCCGCACGAGACATTGAACGGGACGACGACACGGTCGCCCACCGAGACCTCTGTGACCTCGGGGCCGACCTCCTCGACGATTCCCATCGGCTCGTGCCCGAGGATGTCACCCTCATCCAGGTACGGCCCGAGCACCTCGTACAAGTGCAGGTCGGAGCCGCAGATCCCGGTGGAGGTGATCCGCACGATGATGTCCGTCGGGTCCTTGATCTTCGGGTCGGGAACGGTGTCCACCCGGACGTCACGTTTTCCATGCCAGGTCAGGGCCCTCATCATCACTCCTTGTGAGTAAGTCTCCTGGCCACCGGCCATGTGGATGCCGGGTGGCTCGCTTTCCACCATGCGACGGTGGGCGCTCCACCGCAGGACGGGCCCGTGGCGTCCGGACCTCAGGCGTCGTGGCGCCGGCGCCGTTCGCGCGGCTGCGACTGCGGCTCCGATGACCGCAACGGTGGCATGAGGCCGATCGCGTCGACGTCGGTGCCGCTCGGAAACTCGGAACGCAGCACGTCCTCGCCGTACAGGTCCTGCACCCAGTTGTCCTGGTAGACGGTGTCGAGGTAGCGCTCGCCGAGGTCCGGGGCGAGGGCCACCGCCGTGAGCCCTCGTGTGTCGTGGCGGGCCAGCCAGTCCGTCGCGCCGCTGACCACTGTGCCGGTCGATCCGCCGAACACGAAGCCGCGTCTGGCCAGTCGACGGCAGGTGCGGATGGTGTCCGCCTCGGCCACCCGTACGACCTCGTCCACATACGACTCGTCGAGCAGCGGCGGACGGACGCTCATGCCCAGGCCGGGGATCATCCTGCGCCCCGGGTTACCGCCGAAGGCCACCGACCCGACACTGTCCACGGCGATGATCTGCACCGGCCGGTGCCAATTCCGGAAGTAGCGGGCACAGCCCATCAGGGTGCCGGCGGTGCCGGCTCCGACGAACAGCAGGTCCAGCTGCGGGAAGGAGCGGGCGATGGCCGGTGCCGTGGTGCGGTAGTGCGCCTTCCAGTTGCTCGGATTGGTGTACTGGCTGAGCCATACACACCGGTCGTCGGAGGCACACAGACTGCGGATGTAGGCGAGCCGTGCGCCGAGGAAGCCGCCGTTGGACTCCTCGTCGGCGACGACGTGCACCTGGCTGCCCAGAGCCTCCATCATCAGCCTGGTCGCCAGGTTGCAGCGGGAGTCCGTCACGCACAGGAACCGGTAACCCTTGCTCGCTGCGATCATGCTCAGCGCCACGCCGAGGTTTCCGGACGAGGACTCGACCAGGACCGAGTCCGGCCTGAGGTCTCCCTCCCGTTCGGCGGACTCCACCATCGCGGTCGCGGCCTTGAGCTTGATCGAGCCGGCGAAGTTGAAGCCCTCACACTTGAGGAACAGCGAGTGCCCGAAGATCGGCCGGAGGTCGACGTAGAGCTCTTCCTCGTTGAACGCGTAAGGCACGGATATGACTGGCACGATGGTCTCCTCATCTGCGGCAGAGCGCCTTCAACAGTCCGTCCGCACGGGGCGGCGGGCTTCGCTCTTCCGGGCGGGACCGTGTGGTCGACCGGGCCGGACGGGGCGCCGTGACAGAGCCGCGGTGTAGTGCGCTGGTCTGCGGCGATGTGGTTGCTGATCGTTCCGGGCGAGGGTTCGGCATGAGCCTCCTTGCCGTGGTGGGCCGAGGTCCGGGCCGCTCATCCGTAGCGGCGCAGTTCGTGGAAGAAGTCGTCGACGATCTGGAGTTCCCCGGACCGGACGACCTCGTCGTAGACGTACTTGCCGACCGCGAGGTCGAGCACCCCGAGGCCGAACGGCGAGAAGACGGCGGGACGGTCCGCCGGCACCGTCACACGGCCGGCCATCACGTCGTCCAGCGTGCCGTGCAGGAAGTTCCGGTTGCCGGTGAGTTTCTCGGTCAGATGCGGGGAGGTGGAGGCCCTCAGACAGTGCTCGATGTCGTCGACGATGTTGGTCGAGGCCAGCAGGATCCGCGGGGCGAGGTCGCGCAGCGAGACATGTACCACCACCGGGTGGTGTTCGAACCAGGAGACCTCGTCGACATGCGGCTGAGGGGCCACGGTGGCGAAGACCACCAGGTCGCTGGCGCGGATCAGGTCCTCGGCGCTGTCGTGCACGGTGACCCGACCGGTGGTGCCGCACTGTTCCAGGTAGAGGCGGAAGCCGGCCGCGCTCTCGGCGGACAGGTCGTGCACCCCGATCTCCTCGAACGACCAGCCCGTCCCTTCCAGGAAGGTGTGGATGTAGCGGGCGATCAGGCCCGCTCCGAAGAATCCGACCCGGGTCGGACGGAGTCGCCCGCGGCTGAGCCAGTCGGCTGCCGACGCCGCTGACGCGGCGGTCCTGGTGGCGCTGATGATCGAGCTCTCCAGGCAGGCGAACGGGTAGCCGGTGTCGTAGTTGTTGAGGATCAGCACGGCCGAGGCCCTGGGGATCCCGGCTGCCACGTTCGGCGGGAAGCTGGAGATCCACTTCAGTCCGTCCACCCGTGTCTGTCCGCCGATCGAGGCGGGCAGCGCGATGATCCGGGAGGACGGGCGGTCGGGGAAGCGCAGGAACGAAGAGGGCGGGTTCACCGACTCGCCTGCGCCGTGCAGCCGGTAGGTGTCCTCGACCACTTCCACGATCTGCTTCTCGCGTCCCTCCAGTGCCTTTTGCACCTGGGCTCCTGAGATCACCGCGAAAGACGGCACGGGGCGCGGCTCGGGGGGTGTGGGCTGCGTGAGGGTGGGGCGGACGGTGGTCATGGGAGGGTCACCTCCACAGTCGGCGAGCAGTCGGCCAGGCGCACCGGATCGGCCAGCGCCACGACCACGTCCCTCGGTCCTTCGAAGGGCTCCCTGCTGTGCGCGGTACGGACGTTGTCGATGAGCAGAAGGTCACCGGCCTCCCACGGCCGACGGGCGGTATGGGCCTCGTACACCTCGTTGAGCAGGTGCACGACGTCCTCCGTGACGGGGTCGCCGTTTCCGTAGCGGGTGTTGAACGGCAGCCCGTCGGGACCGTATTCGTCGATCAGGTACTCCCGTACTTCGGGAGCCATCGTCCACTCGTTGAGGAACGCGATCTGGTTGAACCAGCAGCGCCGGCCGCTGACGGGGTGGCGCACCACGGCACTGCGGCGTTGTCTGGTGCGCAGTGCGCCATCGGGCTGCCAGGCGCACTCGATGGCGTGGGCGCGGCAGTATTGCTCGATGGCACCCCGGTCCTCGGTACCGAACGCCTGCTCCAACGACGCCCCGATCTCCTCGTTGTAGCTGCGGGTCAGCAGCCACCCCTCCCGCTCGAACCGCTCCGTCAGGGCTGCGGGCAACGCGTCGAGTACGGCCGTCGAGTCGGCCACCGCGGTCGCGCCGCCCTCGGTGGGGGCGCCCAGGCACACGAACAGCATCAGGCCGGGGAACTCCAGGGTGTAACTCAGCTCGTGGTGCATGCACATTGGCTGGGTCGGCGGCCACTTCGACGAGGAGTACACGCCTTCGGAGTAGGTCTGCCGCAGGGCGAAGGCCTCCCTCTCGGTCACCGGGGCGACGCCCAGGCCCTGAAGAACGGCGCCGACCTCCGCCGGGTCGCGCAGGCCCAGGCCCCTGACCACGACCGAACCGTGCTCGGCCACGACGGCGCGCAGAGCGTCCCGCCGCGCGGCTGCCCAGCTCGCCGCACCGTCGGTGAGCCCGACCCGCAGCATCGGCGGCCTGCCGGGTTCCCGTTCCAGTTCTGGCAGTGAGATCGGGAGTGAGGACAGCATCGTGGTGCTCCTCTCAGTCGCGGCCCGGGAAGAAGCAGGCCGTTCGAGATCGCACAGCACCGCCTGTGCAGCGTCTTTCGCACGGGTTTGCAGGAAGAAGTGGCCGCCGTCCGGCAGCTCGTGGAGGTCAACACGCTCGGCCAGCCGTTGCCGGTCGAGGTACCGCCGCGCGAACCCCGCCGTGTGCGGGTCGTCGGCGGCGACGACCACGGTGAGCGGCGCGGACAGCTTCACCGCCGGCGGGGAGTCCACGGCGCTGCCGGGCAGCTGCGCGCCGAGGAACACGCGCCGGACTTCCACCCCGCGCTCCTCCAGGCGCTGGGCCGTCGCCACGGCGAGCGCCGTGCCCGAGGACTGGCCCCACAGCCGGAGCCCGGTCAGGCGGAGGCTGACGATCTCGTCGGCGACCTGCTCGGCCACCTGCGTCATCGGCGCGGTGGGCTCACCCGCCGCGACCGTGCCGGGGGCGGGCAGCGCGACGGCGTAGAGCGTAGGTCCGGTGCCTTGCAGGGCCTCGGCCAGCGTCTGGAACTCGTCCGTGTTCCCGCTGACGGAGGGGAAACACACCAGGGAACCTGCCTGGGCGGCACCTGCTTCCGACAGGGGGCGCACTATCCCGGGGCGCGGCTCGGACCCACCGTCGACCTGTCCGGCGAGATCGGCCAGGACCGGGTGACGGGTGAGGTCCTTGACGGAGACCAGCCGCCCCAGGGTGACCGCGAGTTCCACCGCCGACAGCGAAGTGCCGCCGCGGTCGAAGAAGTTGTCCTGCCGCCCTATCTGTTCCTGCGGGATGCCGAGCACCTTGGCCCACGCCGCGGCCAGCCGCCGTTCCGTCGGCGTGCGCGGTGCGTGGTCGTCGTCCCCGGCCGCGTCGGGTTCCGGGGCGTCGAGTTCCCCGGCGAGTGCTTCCAGCGCCTTCTTGTCGATCTTTCCGTTGGCGGTCAGCGGAAGACTCTCCCGCCAGAGGAAGACGGACGGGACCATGTACTCCGGCAGCAGCTCGCCCAGCCTGCCCCTCAGGACATCGGCCTGCCGGGCGTGCCGGCCGGAGTAGAAGGCCACCAGCCGTTTGCTGTGTCCCGCCCGTCCGGTGACCACTACAGCCCCGTCACCGACTCCCGGCACGCGGAGCAGCGCGTTCTCGACCTCGCCGATCTCGATGCGGAAGCCACGGATCTTGACCTGGCTGTCCTTGCGGCCGAGGAACTCCAGCTTTCCGTCCGGAAGCCAGCGTCCGTGGTCGCCTCCCCGGAAGAGCCGCTGCCCAGGACGGTGCGGATCCGGCATGAAGGCCGGCCGGGTGCGCTCGGGATCGTTGATGTATCCCCGGCCGACGCAGACGCCGGAGAAGACGATCGCCCCGGGCGCGCCGAGCGGTACCGGTGCCAGGTGTTCGTCCACGACGTAGACGTGCACATTGTTGACGGGGCGTCCGACCGGAACCCGCTCGGTGTCCGGTACCCCGTCCATGACCTCGTGGTTGGTGTCGTCCGAGGTCTCGGTCAGACCGTAGGCGTTGACCAGCCTGATCCCGGGCCGGGCCGTGAACCAGCGGTGGACCAGCTCCTTCTTCAGCGCCTCGCCGGTGACCGACACGCACCGCAGGTCCGGCAGCTCGCGCGGCCGGTGCTCGAGGTAGGACAGCACGACATCGAGGTAGGAGGGGACCACCTGGAGCACCGTGACCCGTCCGTCGGCCACCGTGTCCAGGAAGCGCCGGACGTCCAGCACGGCCGCCTGCTCGACCAGCACGGTCCGACCGCCCACCAGCAGCGCGGAGAGCAGCTGCCACAAGGAGATGTCGAAGCACTGGGGTGCGGTCTGGGCGACCACCTGTCCCTCGTCGACCGCCAAGTCGTCGATCTTGGCGTAGAGATGGTTGAGCATGCCCATGTGCTCGCACATGGCGCCCTTGGGCTCGCCGGTGGAGCCGGAGGTGAAGTAGATATAGGCGAGCTGGTCCGGGTCGACGCGGACACCGGGATCGCTGTCGGGGTGGTCCGCTTCCCACACGGCGTCGAGGAAGAGGGTGCGGACCCCGGGCACCGATGCGAGGGCCTGGTCGAGGCCGGCGGCGCTGCCGGGTTCGGTCAGCACATGCCGGCACTCGGCGCGCGAGAACATGACGGCGATGCGGTCGGGCGGAAAGTGCGGCTCGATGGGCAGGTACACACCGCCGGCCTTGAAGACCGCGATGACCGCGGCCATCCACCCCAGACTGCGCTCGGTGACCACCGCGACGACGCCTTCGCGGCGCAGCCCGCCCGCCAGCAGGGCGTGCGCCAACCGGTTGGCATGGACGTTGAGTTCCCGGTAGGTCCACTGCCGGTCCCCTTGTACGGCGGCGACGGCATCAGGGTGCGCCCGTACCTGCTCCTCGAACACTTCGTGGAACCGGCGGTCCGGCAGCTCCCGGCTCGGTCCGGCCAGCCCTTCGAGCTGGAGACGGAGTTCCTCCGCGGACAGCAGGGACTGCCGCCGGTGCTCGGCATCCGGGTCGGCGGCGATCAGTGTGAGCGCCGTGCGGTAGTAGCCGCCGACTCTGGCCGCACAGTCCTTGTCGAGCACGTCGGTCCGGTACCGCAGGCGCAGCACACCTTGACCGCCGTCGCGGGAGACGTCCACCCACAGCACCGTGTCGCCCGCCGGACCGCCGCCCTCACCGAGGAGGTCGAAAACGGTCTCGGGGGACTCCCCGGCACGACCCGGCTCCGGACCGGGCCCACCGACCGGTTCCCGGCGCACCGGCAGCTCTGCCGCTGCCCGGTGAGCATCCAGTACGAGGTCCCGCCACGAGCCGGACGCGGTCGTCAGACGGCAGGGCAGCGGTGTGCCGCCCGGCGCGGCGGGACAGCCGGTCGTGACCTCGTGGTCGCCGGACAGCGCGGCGAGCACCTTGGCGTGCGCGGCCAGCAGCACCGAACTCAGCGGCACCTCCAGCCGGTCCGCCAGCTGACGCAGCGTCGCGAGAAGGGGAGCCGGCAGGGCCGTCCCGTGCTCGGCGGTGCCCGGTACCGGGGCGTGGGTCCACCGGGGGATCCTGGTGAACGCGCCGTCGGCCACTGCGCCGCGCTCGTACGCGGCGTTGGCTTCCGTGGATGCTCTCATCGCCACCTACCTCCAGCCCTCGCCGGCGTCCCGGCCACCGGTCTCCCGGGCCGGATTTCCGCCCCATTGCGCGTGTGGCGGGACGACCTCGCCCTTCATGAGGAAGGAGTCGGGCGCGAGAACCGCGTCGTCACCCATCGCCACGCCGTAATGGACGAAGGCGCCGACGCCGAGCGTGCAGCCCGAGGCGATCGTGCTGCGGTCGGACTTGAAGGTGCCGTCCTCCTGCGAGTGGCACTGGACGACGCTTCCCGTGTTGAGAGTGCAGCCGTCGCCGATGGTGACCAGCGACCGCTCGGTCAGGTAGCAGCCGTCGTCGAAGACCTTCCTGCCGATCCGGACCCCCAGCAGGCGCCAGATCACGTTCTTGAAGGGGGTGCCGTTGAAGATCAGCAGGTACGACTCCGAGGGCACCTTCCAGAAGCGTTCCCGCCGCCAGAAGCGCAGATCGTAGATCGAGCAGAACAGCGGGGTCAGCGGATGGAGCGCCGTCACGGCCCGGTCGACCAGCACGAAGTACACGGCGGCGGACAGCACGACCAGGACATTGCCCAGCGCGATCGCCCAGGCGCCGAGGGTGTCGTAGAGCTCGGCGGCGACCGCCACGAGCAGGGTGACCCACAGGAAATAGAGCCACCGGACCAGCAGATAGAGCGCCATGGTGGCAGCGTTGTGCCTGTTCTTGGCGGTGAGACGGCGGCCCAGTTGCTCGCCGCTCCTCAGCTCGTCGAACGTGCTGTCCCGCTGGACCGAGCGCGGAATCTCGAAGCTGGGTGAGCCGAGAAGCCCGACACCCTCCCGGATCTCGCCGTCGACAGGGACCAGGACCTTCGTCGCGAGCAGGCAGTTGTCGCCCGTCCTTCCCCGTGAGGGGTAGGCGATCCTGTTGCCGAGGAAGTTGCGTGGGCCGATCGATGTCCGGGACACCCGGAAAGACGTGTTCGAGAAGTCGGCGTTCATGATCGACAGACCGTCGGCGACCATGGTTCCGGTCCCCACGGAACTCAGGTACGGGGTCTCGTGTTTGACCTCTGTGCCGAAGTTCGACCCGGTCTGTTCGATCCGGGAGAGGTCGTACCCGAGGCAGCGCCGCAGGTAGTGCACGATGCCGGAGCTGTCGCCGAACAGCCGCATCAGGAACTTCCGGTTGGTCGTGAGGGCGATGATCCGGTGCACCCCGTAGTGGAAGCCGTACAGCGGATAGACCTTGCCCGGAGTGATGGTCCGGCTGAGCAGACGGGGGACGGTGGCCTGGAAGAGGAGGCCGAAGGGCACAGCGGCGAAGAAGAGCAACGACGCCGCCACGGCGCGCACATAGAACATCCAGTCCGTGAGGGCTGTGGGGCCCGGTTCCAGGACCGCGGTGAGCTGCGGCGCCTCGGCCAGCAGAATGCCCACGCCGCCGACCGCCAGGGGCACGTACACGAGCAGCACGGCCAGCAGCTGCAAGGCGCTGTGGGCCGTCCTTCTCCAGGCGCCGCAACCGGCCGGACCCACAGCCCGGTAGTCGACATCGCTCCGCTGCGCCGGTGACCCGTGCCAGTGCTCACCGTCCGGCACCACCTGCCCGCTGTGCAGGGACGAGGCATGGCCGAGCTGAGCCCCGTCGCCCAGCGAAGTCCCGATGTCGAGCACGGTGGCCTCGCTGATGACCACGTCCTTCCCGAGCACCACCGCGCCGGTCTGAATCAGGCCGGCATGGGCCCGGTAACAGCTGAAGAACGAGTCCTTGCGGATGACGGTGCCGTCGCCGACGGTGAGCAGATCGGTGCACACCGGCAGGTTGCGTGAGAAGACCGCGACGTCGCGCCCGATTTTCGCGCCCAGGGCCCTGAGATAGAGCGTGTAGAGCGGCGACCCGACGAACAGGACCAGCGGGTCCGAACGGATCAGCGTCTTGACGACCCAGAAGCGGACGTACGAGAGGCTCCAGACGCGGATCTGCTGGGGCTTCCACCGGCCGATGAGGACCCACTTCACCAGGATCGGCACGGCACACAGCACCAGGAGTCCGACAGCGCCGAACAGGACCGACCGCACATATACGTCGAACGTGCCCGGCCCGGCGGCGATCCACGTATAGCCCCAGGTGCCGATGAGCGCGATGAGATACGCATAGCCGAGGAACGTCAGGAGCTGGAGCGCTCCGCACAGGACGTACTCGGACGTGCTGGCCGGAGCCGGAGCGGCAGCCGGACCCGGGGGAGGGGCCGGTGCCTCGACCGGGGGAGAGGGGGCGGGGGCTGCCACAGCCGCCGCCAGGGCATTGATCGTCGGATTCCGGTAGACGTCCTTCATCGAGACCGACGGCAGGTCGGCACGCTTCCTGACCCGCGCACAGAAATGCGCCATCACCAACGAGTCGGCGCCCAGGTCGTCGAAGAAGTGACGGTCGGCCGATACCTGCCCCGCGCCCATGACCTCAGCCAATGTTGCGGCGAGGACCTCCGCGAGACCGGTGCTGGGGGCATCGACAACGCCCCGATCGGTTGAGGACTCCGCTGGGTCTGAGGTCAATTCGTTGACCGGCTTTCCGATCATGCGAGCTCCCTGGAGAAGTTCCGGCCACCGTCGTATCCCGCTCCGGCAATCACCCCTGTCCCGTAGCTGCTCGATTCGCGCCGCACGGGCGCGTCCTACGGTGTATTCGATGCTCGCGCGTATATGGATTGGTAAAGAGGGGTTTTTTCTCATATGTCGGGATTTTTGTTCGAGGGCTGGACGGGCCGAAAGACCTGTCACGCCGGGTGGAGAGCCCCGGCTCGCGGCCGACCGCTCAGGGATCGGCCCGCTGGGTGCGAGTCGCCGGATGTCCGGCCCGCACGTGGCTGCGTCGTCACCATCGTGCCGCCGTTCCGAGTGCCCGGCGAGGCCCCCGCGCCCCGGAGGACGACCGGCTCAGCCGTACGGGCCCCGACCGGCTGCGCTCTCCGTGATGGGGCGTCAGTGTGAGAGAGCACGGCCGACGCGTGGCAACACATTCCGGCGCACGCCTTCCCGGAGCCACGGTCTTCACCGCATTCAGGATGGGACGGTTCGACACACTGTGAGGCGAAGGTCGCACACTGCAACCGAGGGGTACCGGCCGCCGGAGCGGTCTGCCGCTGACCGTCGCGTGGACGGTCTGCTCGTGCAGGTTGCCCAGGGTGACCAGAAGTCGTTCGCCGACGTGTACGACGCACTCGTGGTGCCCGTGATGGGCATGGCCAGCCGGATCCTGCGTGACGAGGCGCAGGCGGAGGAGGTGACTCAGGACGTGATGATCGAAGTGTGGCGGACAGCCGCCCGGTTCCGTCCGGAGCGCGGCGCCGCGAAGTCGTGGGTCCTCACGCTGGCCCACCGGCGAGCGGTGGAGCGGGTGCGGTCCGTGCAGGCCAGTACGGACCGTGAACGGAGAGCCGCGCAGCTGCACCACCAGACCCCGTTCGACGAAGTGGTGGAGGCCGTCGAGGAGCGGGAGCAGCGCGCCCGGGTGTACCGCTGCCTGGCCGGCCTCGGGAACGTGCAGCGTCTGCCGCTGGTGCTGGCCTACTACCAGGGGCTGACCTACGCGGAGGTCGCCGAAGCTCTGTCCACACCCCCGGGCACGGTGAAAACGCGGATGCGCACCGGACTCCAGAAACTGCGCGCCTGCCTGGGGAGCGGCTGATGACTGCCGCCGAGGATCCGTGCCTGGCCGTCGGCGCATATGTCCTGCACGCCCTTCCGCCCGCGGAGGAGGCCGCCTTCGAAGAACACCTGGCCGGCTGCGACGGCTGCACCCGGGAGGCCGCCGCGCTGGAGGCCACCGTCGCGTGTCTGGCCGAAGCGGAAGCGGTCACCCCGCCCGCCGCGCTGCGCCGGCAGGTGCTCGACCGGATGGCGGCCACCGACCAGGAACACCTGAGGGACGAGGTGCCCGCACTGGGACAGACGCTCAAGTAGGCGGCGTCGTGGCGTGGCGCGGACCGAACCGCGACGCCGTGCCCGCCCCCTCCAGTCCAGGTCGGACATGTCGAGTACGAAGCGGTAGTGGACCTCGTTGCGCCGGAGGCGGTCGAGGGCCTCGTTCACCCGCGCCGAGGGGAGCAGCTCGATGTCGGCGGTGATGCCGTGCTCGGCGCAGAAGTCCAGCATGGCGGCGGTCGCGGGCCTGCCGCCGCTGCCTGCGGAGCTGAGTTTCTTGCGGCCCACCAGCAGCTCGGTGGTCTCCACGGTGACCGGGCCGAGGTGCCCGAGGTGGCTGAGAGTGCCGTCCATGGCCACCAGGCCGAGGTAGGGGCCCAGGTCGTGCGGGGCGGAGATGGTGTCGATGACGACGTCGAACCGGTCCCGGGCCGCAGCCATCTGTTCCGGGTCAAAGGACACGACAAAGCCGTGGGCGCCGAGGCGGCGCGCATCCTCGGCCTTGTCCGGCGAGCGGCTCACCACCGTGGTCTCGGCGCCGAGCGCCACGGCGAGCTTGACCGCGAGATGACCCAGGCCGCCCAGTCCTGCCACGGCGACACGGGTCCGCGGGCCCACGCCGAGAGCCCGCAACGGCTCCCAGACGGTGATCCCCGCACAGAGCAGCGGTGCGGCGGCCGCAGGGTCCAGTCCCGCGGGCAGCGGATAGGCGAACCGGTCGCGTACGACGTACTCGCGGGAGAAGGCCCCCAAGGTGTCTACGACGAGTACCTCCGCCGCCCCGACCTCATCCGGCTGGCCACCTGGGCGCGCCTGGAGCGACGCCCGGCCGGCCATCTGGTCGACGACCCCGACCGCCTCGACGACGGCAAACTGCGCGCCATCAGCGAGGCGCAGGCCGCCGGGCTGGTCCGCAAGGGGGACCCGTTCGACCTGATGGCCATGGTGATCGCCATGTCCATGGCCTGGTCACCGGTCAGCAACGTCTATGCCGCGACCGCCGAGGAGCCCGACGCACTGCACGACCGGCGCCGGGCCCTGCTCCGTGAGAGCGTCCACCGCGCCATGACAGCCGCCTGAAGCGTCCGGTCCGGATTACCGGTCCCACCCCAACGGCCCCGCCGATACGGTCCCCGCCGATACGGCTCATGACGTTGTGGCCGCCGGGCCGAGCGACGGGATTGCTCACTGCGCCCATTTCGGTACCCAGGTCTCGGCGTCGCACCGGCCGGACCGTAGGGAGCCCAGGTAGGTGCGGAGCGTGGCGAGCGCGGGGTGCGGGTTGTCGCCGTGCCAGATCAGCGAGTGCGGGTAGACCGGTGTCGGGTCGTGCACGGCGATGCGCCGCAAGTCGTGGTCGGCGGGCCAGACGAGGCGGGTCTGATCGCCGACGAAGGTCGCCAGCACCGAGGAGTCGGCGATCGTGTCGAGAAGCGGCTCGGTGCCGAAGTCGGGGCCGGTCACCTCGATGGTGAGCCCGAACGCGGCGGCGAGGTCGTCGTAATAGGCGGCCCACTCCGTACCGGCGACGATGCCGGGCATCCAGATCCGGTGCCCGGCGAGGTGGGCGGGTGTGACCGCGCGGGCGGCGGCGAACTCGTGGGCCGGTCCGGTGAGGAGCTGGACGGGCTCGTCGTGGACCCGGGCGGCCTCGATGCCGTCGGGCAGCTGCCGCGCGGGCAGGGTGACGGCGCGGAACGACGCGTCGATCGTGCCGGACCGGACAGCGGCGATGGCGGCGTCGGCGTCGAAGAGCGTCACGACGTCGAGTGCGGTCTCGGGGTGCGCACGGTGGAAGCCGCGCAGCAGGCCTGCCGGCGCGAGCCGCCGTCCGATCACGTCGATGCGCAGCGCACGACTGCCGGGCCGCACGGAAGCGGCCGCCCGCTCTTCGGACTGGAGGAGGTCGCGGGCGTGCGGCAGGAACGCCTGCCCGTCGATGGTGAGCCGGGCTCCGCGCGCACCGCGGGTGAACAGCCGCACACCGAGATCCTTCTCCAGCGCGGCGATGCGCTTGGAGACGGCCTGCTGGGTGATCGACAGGTCGGCGGCGGCTTCCTGAAATCGCCCCCCGTCCACTACGGCGACGAAGGTGCGCACGGCATCGAGATCCACGCCGACACCCTAGATGCACAACCCATGGTTGTGGCTTCCCAGGCGCTGCGGTTGTTTGCTCAGCCGACCTGCCGCTGGCTTTGATGTATCCGGTCAACGCGGGGTTGTGGAAGCGCGACGGTGAGACGACGAGGGGGAGTGCCGGGAATGGGGGCCAGACGGTCGCTGGGGCGGCAGTTCGGATGGCTGTGGGCGGCGTACACGGTCAGCACGTTCGGCACACGGCTCGCGTTCGACGCGTTCCCCTTGATCGCGATCCTTGTCCTGCATGCCGGGCCGACCGAGGTGTCGGTGCTGGCGGCCGCGGGACTGGCGATGGGGGCGGCAGTGGCGGTGCCGCTCGGCCCGTGGGTGGAGTTCCGCCGCAAGCGACCCGTGATGGTCGCGATGGACCTGATCCGGTGCGCGGCGTTGTTGAGCGTCCCCGCCGCGTTCGCGCTCGGCCGGCTCAGCTTCGTCCAGCTCCTGTTCGTGTCGGTCATCGTCGTCGCGGCCGACATCACCTTCAACGCGGCCGGCGGCGCCGGCCTGAAGGCACTCGTCACACCGCAGGACCTGCTCGTTGCGAACGGGCGGTTCGAGGCCACGAACTGGACCGCCACCGTGCTCGGACCGCCGCTCGGCGGGGCCGCGATCGGGCTGTTCGGTCCGGTGGTGACGGTGGTGGCCGATGCGGTCAGCTACCTGCTCTCGGCAGTGGGGATCCGGGCGATCGGCGGCAGCGAGCCGCGCCCCGACCGCACCGACACACGGCCACGCCTCCGGGCCGGCGACCTGCTCGACGGGTGGCGGTACATCCTGACCCACCCGACGCTGCGCCCGCTGTTCTACAACACGATCCTGGTCAACAGCCTGATCATGGCGTCCGCGCCGCTGCTCGCCGTCCTCATGGTCGGGCACCTCGGGTTCGCACCCTGGCAGTACGCCCTCGCCTTCGCAGTGCCCTGCCTCGGTGGCTTGATCGGCTCACGGCTGGCCCGCCGGCTGGTCGCGCGCTTCGGGCAGCACAAGGTCATGCTCACCGTCGGGGCGCTGCGCGCGTGCTGGTCCCTCGGGCCGGCCTTCATCCGCCCCGGCGTTGCCGGGCTCGTGCTCGTGATGACCGTCGAGCTCGGACTGATCACCTGCATGGGCGTGTTCAACCCGGTGTTCAGCACCTGCCGACTGGACCTGACAGGGTCGGACCGCGTCACCCGCACCCTGTCCGCCTGGTCGGTGACCGGCAAAGTCACCACCGCGATCGTGACCGGACTATGGGGCCTGCTGGCCGGCATCACCAGCCCCCGCACCGCGATCGCCCTTGCCGGTCTCCTCCTCCTGACCACCCCGTTCCTGCTTCCCCGACGCGACCACGCGCCGCAGCACGAGCGAGAACTGGCCCCGGGCTGCACATGACACACCGCAGCGCGTGACGGGCCTGCTGGCCATCGCCAGTTGTGACGTAGCGCCGTGGCGGGCGGGTTTCACCCACCACGGCGCTCACCCCACCTCTCGCTCCGAGTGGAGGGGGCTTTGGTGGGTCAGGCGGGCCCGGGTGCCGTGCGATGGTCAACCATGCAGTCCGGTCCCGGGCTCATGATGGTTTCGTGGCCGTTTTCCGCCCTCACCCGGAAGGGCGGCGTCCCGTTCGGGCCGAGAACCTCGACAATCTCAACGACTCGATCGTGCTTGCCCACGACTCGACCGTGCATCACGAGGCGGTCCCCTTTGGAGGCGTGCATCGTTGCGTCCCTCTCTGCCGTTTGCGACACCGCTGAACCTTCCGGCATCACCCGATGTCGCAGAGCGTAATGGTTCGCGTACGCAATGGAGGCGCCACTCGCGGTCGACGGCGGCCCCGGCTCGGTGCCGGGCAGGGGCCGCGCCACGGTCGGCGAAGGTGACCTCGCCGTTCAGGTCGAGCAGTGCTGCCTCAACGTCGGCACCGCCCTGGCCGAGGTCGGCGGCTCCTTCGACGGCGTGGCGAAAATTACCGTCTACGTCGTCGACTGGACCCCCGACAAGATGCCGCTGTTCCTGGAGGGGGTCGCCCGGGCCGCCGCGAAGGTGGGGGGCACCCCGGTACCGCCGGGCACGCTGCTGGGTGTTGCGGCACTGGACGTCCCCGAGCACCTGGTGGAGGTCGAAGCCACCGCGATCCTCGACTGAACAGGTGCTCTTCGCCCTGGACTTGTACGTCACCGCCGGGCCCTCGAACGGTGTCAGGCCTGAGAGGGACTCCGCCCTGGCTGAGACGCAGGACAGCACAGCCGGCGGAGATAACAGCCACCGGAGATAACAGCCAACGGAGATATATGCGTTGACGGGGGAGCCTCCGGACCGTTTCATCAAAGCCGGTTGCTCACTCCGTCAGGAAGGTGCCCATGGGCACTCGCAAGATGCACGCCGACGAGGCGGATATCGACACGTCGTTGGTGCGCGCGCTGCTCGGCGCGCAGTTCCCGCACTGGGCGGAACTCCCCATTGCTCGGGTCGAGTCCGCCGGCACTTCCAACGCCATGTTCCGACTTGGCGAGGACCTGGTCGCGCGCCTTCCCCGCATCGCCGGAGCCGTCGGCGACGTGGCGAAAGAGCACCAGTGGCTGTCCCGGCTCGCCCCGCACCTTCCGGTTGTCATCCCCGTACCGCTCGGCAAGGGAGCGCCGGGGGAGACCTATCCCTGGCACTGGTCCGTCTACCGCTGGATCCACGGCGAGACCCCGACCGCCGGGCGCTTGGCCGAACCCGGCCTGCTTGCCGGGGACCTGGCGGAGTTCATCGCCGCACTTCACCGGGTCGATCCCACGGACGGGCCCCCGTCCTATCGCAGCGAAGCGTTGGCGACACGAGATACGGGGACACGCGCCGCGATCGAGAGAGTGTGCGAAATCGTCGACGCCGACGCGGCTACCGCCGCCTGGGATGCCGCCCTGCGGGCCCCGGCGTGGCCCGGCCCGCCCGTCTGGATCCACGCGGATCTGCAACCCGGTAATCTGCTGACCGTCCGTGGACGGCTCGGCGCCGTCATCGACTTCGGCTGCCTGGGTCTGGGGGACCCCGCCGTCGACCTGATCGCGGCGTGGTACCTGTTGCCGGCCGACGCGCGCGGCATCCTCCGCGCAGGTGCGCAGGCCGATGACGCGAGCTGGGCGCGCGGGCGCGGCTGGGCGCTGTCGATCGCGCTCAACGAACTCTGGTACTACCGGGATACGAACCCGGTCATGGCGGGCATCGCGCGGTACGTCATCGACCAAGTCCTCACCGATCACCAGCACGCCGGGTGAGGAGCCGCGCTCCGTCTGGGGCAGCATCATCATCTGGGCCTTGAACCACCCGGCCGATGCGATCGACACCCCCCCACACCTCTCGCCACCCCACCCCACCCCTCTTGGTGAACTCGAAAGGTACGAGATACCCCCAGTGGGTATCGGTTTTCGGGCGCGGGCCGCAGGAACGGACCACACTGGACGGGAAGGGGGATGACGGTCATGGATCACGCCGCACATCACACCGGCACCGCTCACGACCCCGCCGCGCACGAGACGCACCCCGACCATGGCGGGCGCCGGCCAGGTACAGCGACCTGGGGCGCCGCCGCCAAGGCGACACTGCACTGCCTGACCGGATGCGCCATCGGCGAGATCCTCGGCATGGTCATCGGCACCGCCCTGATGTGGGGCAACGTGTCGACCATGATTCTGGCGATCGTCCTGGCCTTCGTCTTCGGCTACTCCTTCACCCTGTTCGCGGTGCGCAAGGCCGGCCTGGACTTCAAGAGCGCCGTCAAGGTGGCGCTGGCGGCCGACACCGTCTCCATCGTGGTGATGGAGCTCGTCGACAACGGCATCGTCGCCCTGGTCCCCGGCGCCATGGACGCGCACCTTTCCGACACCTTGTTCTGGACGTCGCTGTGGGGCGGGTTCGCCATCGCCTTTCTGCTCACGACCCCGGTCAACAAGTGGATGATCGGCCGCGGCAAGGGGCACGCCGTCGTCCACGCATACCACTGACCGGGACGAGACCACGTGACGTTCCTGCTCGGGGGCTGCCCGGAACTGGCCACGCCCAAGTCCATCCTGACGCGCTGTCAACGAATTTAGGAAAGCTGGGTTGAAAACCCAACCTGTGAAAGCTAGCTTTCGCATCATGGTGGACGAACTGAAGGTGAACGCGGTGGGTTCGGCGCTTCAGGTGAGTCTCGGTCTGTTCGTGCGACGGCTTCGCCAGCCGGTCCAGGGCGAGCTCACGCTTCCTGAGGTGTCGGTCCTCTCGCGCCTGGAGCGGGCCGGGTCGGCCACGACGAGCGAACTGGCCAGGGCCGAGCAGATCACGCCGCAGGCAATGGGGATGACGCTCGCCGGGCTCGAAGCGCGCGGCTTGGTGGAGCGCCGCCCCGATCCCGCCGACGGCCGACGGGTGGCCATGTCGATGACCAAGGCCGGGCAGCGGGCGCTGCGGGACAGGCGCAGCGCCCGGGCCGAGCAGCTGGCGGAGGCACTTGTCGCCGGCGGGTTCACCCGCGCCGAGCTGGAGACCCTGATGGCGGCGGCGCCGCTGATCGAACGGCTCGGCGAGAGCCTGTGATGCCGACGTCGCCCGGCACCTCGCACGCCACGAACGCGTACTCCTGGCGGTTCGTGACGCCGCTGCTCACCGGATCGGCGATCAACGCGATCAACAGCTCGCTCATCGCGACCGCGCTGGTGCCGATCGCGGCTGCCGTCCATGTCTCCGTGGGTCGGACCGCGGTGCTGGTGTCGGCGCTGTACCTCGCCAGTGCGGTTGCCCAGCCGATGGGCGGGAAGCTGGCGGAGGAGTTCGGGCCGCGCCGGGTGTTCCTGGTCGGCGTCCTGATCGTCCTGGCAGGCGGGATCGTGGGCGGGGCGGGGCAGAACCTGACCGGCCTGGTCGTGGCCCGGGTACTGATCGGGGTGGGCAGCTCCACCGTCTACCCTTCGGCGATGCTGCTCATCCGCCGCCGGGCAGCGGCGGCCGGGCTGGACGCGCCGCCCGGCGGCGTGCTCGGAAGCTTGATGATCGCCGGTGCTGCCACGTCCGCCCTCGGCCTTCCGCTCGGCGGCGTGCTGGTGGACGCCTGGGGGTGGCGGACCACGTTCCTCATCAACCTCCCCTTCGCGCTCCTGGCCCTGGCCATGGCCTTCTTCTGGATTCCTTCCGACCTCCCGGTCGAGGGGCCGCGAACGCTTCGGGAGGTCGCGGCACGCCTCGACGTGGCGGGCATCGTCGGCTTCGGCGGGGCGATGGCAGCCCTGTTGGTGTTCCTGATGGGACTGCCGCGCGCCGACTGGATCGCGCTCGGCCTGGCCGTCGTGGCCGGTACGGGGCTCGTGTGGTGGGAACTGCGGGCGAGCCGTCCGTTCTTCGACGTACGGCTGCTGGGCACGAACCTGGCGCTCACCCGCACCTATCTGCGCTTCGCCTTGGCGGGGCTGTGTGTCTACACCGTCCTCTACGGCCTCACCCAGTGGCTCCAGGCCGGCCGCGGCATGTCCTCCGAGAAGGCCGGGTTGCTCCTGCTGCCCATGAGCGCGCTCTCCGCCCTGCTCGTCCGGCCGATCTCACAACGGAACCTGGTCCGCACGCCGCTTGTCGTCGCGGCTGTGGCCTGTCTGGCCGCCTCTGTCGGGGTGTGCGCGCTCACCACGAGCACCCCGATCGCCTGGATCGTGGTCATCACCCTGCTCTTCGGCGTCACCCTGGGCACGACCATCAGCGCCAACCAGACGGCCCTGTACACCCAGGTCACAGCCGACCGGATCGGTACCGCTGCGGGACTGTTCCGAACTTTCGGCTTCCTCGGCTCGATCGCGTCGTCCGCGCTGATCTCCGTCGTGTTCCACACTCAGGTCAACGATCACCGCCTGCATGTGATTGCCCTGATCATGGTGCTCGTCAGTGTCCTGGGACTGATCATCGTGGTCACGGACCGCAAAATCATGACCCGGGCTCCGGTGCGCCCAGATGACCCAGCTCCGGTGCGACGGGAAGACCCGCCGGCCGGGCATCGACGACGGCCCGGCCGTGACGGGGGCGCGCCCGCTGGCTCGGATCGTGATGCCGGTCCTCGACGCGCCGGGGCCGGCACTCGGATCTCCGGCAGCCGGCGACAACCAGGCAGGGGTAGGAGTCTGTGACCGTCAGCCCAACTGCGCTGCTACGCCGAAGGTGTTCGCGTGTCCGTGTCCGTGGCCGGACGGGGTGGCCGGGGAGAGGGGCCAGGCTGCCGGTGACGACCGAAGGTCCACCCCCTACGGAGGGCCTCCCGCCCCTGCGCGCCGCCGACTTCGACAAGGGCGAGGAGGGGTGATCCGTGATGACGGGTCAGGCGCCATTGGTCCGCGTCGCGGTGGCCACGAGGGTGGTGTAGCGCATCGTGAAACTGCCTCCGAACGCGTCGATGGCGGCGCCGATGCCCGCCAGCGCTTCCGCCAACTTGGCCGACGGTTGCTGGGTGTGGAGGCCGGTAGTGGACAGCTGGTCCAGCCACTCGTCCCGGGTGTAGGGCCGGTGTGGCGGGGGAGGGGCGGACCCCCAGGGCCAGGAGGCGAACACCTTCTTCTCGGGCCGCTTGGGCAAGGTGGCTTCGGGCGCCGGTCAGCTGGCGGCGCACCTGGGCGAGGCTGGTGCAGATGCCTGTGGCGGATTCGGCCATCGACGTCAGCAGTTCGCTGTGCAGGGTGCTGCCGTCGCCCGGGGAGGGCAGCTTCGCGGCGTGGGCCAGAACGGCGTCGGCGCACGGGGCCGGCTGGCCGGTGTCCTCGCGGACGAGCTGGAACTCCTCTCTGCGCGGAATAGCCCATGGCTGATCAGCCATGGGTAGAGTCACCGATGGTGACTGATGACTGGCGGCAGGACCGGATCGGCAGCGCACTTCGGGGTGAGAATCCGACAGTGCTCAAGGGGCTGAAGGGGGCCGGGTTCGCGGTGATCGGAGACGTTCAGCTACTTCCGGGATACTCGGTGCTGCTGGTGGATGATCCTGCTGTGCAGCGACTGTCGGAGCTCTCCCGCATAAACCTTCGCGCGTGCCGCCCTCCGGATGATGAGGTGGCACGGTGACCCACCACGATGAGGCTGCGGCTGTCCTACCGTTGACACTGGCTTGGGTGAGCCGGCACCTGGAGGCCGGCGAACGGATCGTCAGAACTGAGGCGCTGCACGGCGGCATCACTGCCGAAATGCGGAGGCTGACCATCAGCACGCGGGACGGAAGCACCCGTGACCTGGTGTTGCGGAGCTTCGTCGACCCGTTCTCCGCGGGACACGCCGAGGACTGGCTGCACAGGGAGGCCGGCGCCCTGACCCTGCTCCCGGGGACCGGAGTGCCGGCTCCTGGACTGGTCGCGGTTGATCCGACCGCCGCGCATTGCGAGTATCCATCGCTCCTGATGACACATCTGGCAGGCCGGACGTTCCTCGACGATGAGGGATTGGAGACGCGCGTTCCTCTGCTGGCCCGTCAACTCGTGGCGATCCACGCGTTGCGACCCGCCGAGCGGCCCCGGGAGTATGTGGCGTTGACGACCGCCGACACCGTCGTGACTCCAACAGGTGCCGACGCGGCGGCCTGGGTCGCGGCCATCGACGTGATCCGCCGGCCCGCGCCGCCCTATGAAGGGCGATTCCTGCACCGGGACTTTCAACCCGGCAACGTGCTGTTCGACGTGCCGCCCCCAAGGCCGGCAGATGCCCGGATCACCGGCGTCGTCGACTGGGCAGCGACCTCCTGGGGTCCGGCGGATCTCGATGTGGCGCACTGCTCCACCAATCTCGCGCTGCTGCACGGCCCGGCGTGGGGTCTGCGGTTCGCTGAGACGTATGAGGAGGCCGGCGGGGTGCTGGCCACGGCCGCGAGCGAGCGGCTGTACTGGCAGGTGCGGGACGCACTGGCGTGCTCAGAAGAAGTGCAGTTGGTGGCGCAGCCATGGCGGGAGGCGGGGAGGACAGAGCTGACGACGCGAGCCGTGGAGGAGCGGCTGGATGTCTATGTCACCGCCCTGATGGACGCGCTGGGCTGAGCCATGGTGCGATCCGGCCGTAGTGCCGATAACCGGCGGCGGGTGGTAGGAAGCGCTGTTTTCGGCGACGCGTTCCACATCCGCGGCGCCGTCCGTTGGCCGTGGGGCCCCCGAGCAAGAGTGCCCGGGGTCGGAACGGCACAAGGGCCCCGCCTTCATGAGGCGGGGCCCTTGTATATGGAGCGCCCGGCAGGCCTTGCACCTACATTTCCCGCCGGCTGGCGGGCGTCTTTCCTTGGACCACAGACGCGTGACTCCGTGCGGTGTGCCGGAGTTACATCATGATCATACAGGGCCTGCGGGCCAGTGTGTTGCCCCATGTTCTCATCAGTGCCTGTTCCCGATCTCGGACGAGCGGTCCGGGCCCCGCCCCTCCCTGAACTGTCCTTCGGCTGCTCACTGCCGCCAATGGAGCCCGCCGACCTGGGCTTTGTGGTGTCGCAACACCGCATGCGCTTCCATACGGTTTCTTCGCCCGGCTCGGCCCGCGCTTCCTGGCCGCCTGCACGGCCACCTACCTGGGAAGCCCCGACGCACGGGCCTACGTCATCGACGCGTACGGTCACCCCAGCGCCTGAGCACGGCAACGCCGCTGTCGCCGTGGAACCGGCCCAGGCCGGCCTTGCCGCGCTCCAGGCCCCCGGCCAGAGGACCCGCCTGAACCATCTCGGCGTCGAGGTCGAGAGCACCGAGGTCACCGCCACCACCCGCCGCAAGCACGCCGAACTCGCTACGTTCGAGGAGATCGACACCTCCTGCTGCTGCTAAGCCCACCAGGGCAAGGTGTGGGTGCTGCCTGTCCGTGCCTGCTCCTACTCGATGTCGCGCGAGGCGAGGCGAGTGCGAGGTCACCGATGGATGACCCGGCGGATCACCTCCGGGGTCCACTCGACGTACTCGACCTCCGCGCCGTCGGCGTGGCGGGCGTAGAGGAAACGCCCGGTCGGGCCGCTCGTCGTAGGAGTGGTGACGGTGGCGTCGGCGGCCTTCAGGGTCAGTGCGAGGGCGTCCAAGTCCTCGACGACCACCGTGGCGGACGCGTGCGCGTACTTTGCGCGCTCCTCGGCCGGACCTGCGATGACGAGGAAATCACCGATGGCGGCCAGTTCGACAGAATGGAACGCCAGCCGCAGGTCCGGCTCAGCGCCGGTGAGTTCCGCAAGGAGCGGCAGCGCGCGATCGAGGTCGTCGGTCCACAGGCGGGCGTACGTCTTCAGGATGCTCATGAGCGGCTCCATGCCGGGTCGGCCGCGGCGGGGTGCCCGGCGGCGCAGTGATCTCTTCTGGTTCGTCAGAAACCCTAGGTGGGTGGGCTCTGACGTGGAAGAACGCACTTTCCGGTGACAGGGGAACCTTGTGGTTACGGTGGTTGCCGAGCAGCTCAGGCGTGCGCCCGACGCCAGGGACGTAACGCGCGCGGACGTAATGCGTGCTGACCCGCTGGCGGGGGGACATCGTTTCCGGAGTGGGCACCAAGAGGGCGCCGCCATGTGCCGACGCCCGCTTTGCCGTGGCGGGCGTCGGCACATGGCAGCGCGAGACGGCCCACGGCAAGGCCGCTTGGACCCGCCGGTACCTGGACCGGGTCGAGGCGGCCCGTCGGCGCTTCGATGCGCAGGACAAGGAGCCACTCAATAACTGATCACGTCAGAATGAGTCTGTTGCGGTCCGGGGGACGACCGTCAGTCGTCGAGGCGGTGAAGGACCTGAGTGAACTCGTCGGTCTCGATCAGGCCGGCGAGCACTTGGGTCATGTTGCTTATGCCGGCGTCGCGGACGATGAGACCGTCGGGGGACCAGAAGTAGCGGCCTCCCAGCGATTCCCCGCTTGCGGCCCACCTCCTCATCAGGATCTCAACCTGGGCGAGGGTGATGATGGTCGCGCTCCAGCGGGAGCCGTCGTTGAGATCCACGAAGACGTCGACATTGGCCACCGACTCCAGGTCCTCGCCGGTATTCGGCAGGAATGCGGCTTCGAAGTGTTCCGTGCGGACGCGGTACCAGGACCCGTCCCAGCTGCCCGGATGTGCGTTGTGGCTCATCGGGCGAGTGTGCCGGGCTGAACGGTCCACCTCAACTGCGTTCTTCTGGGCCGCTTCCGGCCATGAGCGGCGGCCTTGTGTTTGATGGCCGGCGGCATCCATGTACCTTCGAACATCGCCGCCGACCATCCCCGCATCACCAAGGCATGGGCCGACACCGGCTGCCGCACCAAGGCCGTATAAGCCGCCGGCTCACCCGCGAAGCGACCCCGAACCGGCGCGACACATGACCACCGCGCACAGCATCATCACGAACTCGTCGGCCCCTGCCGCAACACCGTAAATCGCTGATCCAGCAGATCAACACACTCATGCAGGCTCGGCGTCGGCAGACCGGCATGCTCACGCATCAGAGCAATGGCATGCACGTTCCGCCCGGCCGAAACGAGGCTGTCCACCAATGCGTGCACCTCGACGAGAGCCGGTCCCACAGAGCGTTCTCCATACCCGCATGGAACCCCACGGGCCACCCTCGAGAGCAACCGTCATCCGCTTGAACCACAGCCTTGCCAAACACCCCACCAGGACAAGACGCTCGTTAAGTCCTCCTCCACCCCGAAGACAGGAGATGAAACGATTCGCCGGGTGAACGGTGCGGTGTTTGACCACCAGGGAGGGGTGGCATGGCCATCCTTGGGCGGGTATCCAACTCATCAGGAAGAACGCGCTCTTTCCAGCGCTTCCTCCCATGGCCAAGGAGTTCTCCCTTGCGTGTTCGTCGAATGGTGACCAGCGCCCTCGGTTCCGCTGCCCTAGTCTTGACCTCCCTGGGCGCGGTGACCGCCGCCGCGAGCCCCGCGGCTGCCAACCCGTGCGGCTTTTACAAGACCGGCTCCGACGCCTTCTACAACCACTGCACCTCCGACCGTTCGCGGGTCGTCATCAAAGTCGAGGTCGCTCGGGCGCCCGACTACGAGTGGTGCGTCGGGCCGGGCAGGACTTGGCTGGGCTCTGCCCACAAGATTCAGGGCGCCCACTACACGGGCCGCACCTGCTGACGAGCCGTCGTTCTGAAGGGCGGGATGGAGCGCCGTATGGGTGCCAGTCAACTGGGACAGGCACTACGACCAGCGTGTTCTGCGCAGCGTCGCCCACAGAGACGGGGACAGTGGCGCAGGCCGCGCAGGGCCGGGGCCTCGTGCCCCACTTCCGTTCCTGACTTCAGGACGTCGCCCTGATCCACACGGTCGGTCCTGGGCTTGAAACTGCCGTAGCGGCAGCTTCTACCGTACTGACCAGGGCCGGAGAGACCGGCCCGGTGATGCATTCGTGAGGGAGGCGGCGATGGCCTGGCCGACCGCGGAGGTCGCCCGGATGTCGGGCGTGACGGCCCGTACGTTGCGGCACTACGACGAGATCGGCCTGCTACCGCCGGCCCGGATCGGCAGCAACGGCCACCGCTACTACGAGGAAGCCCAGTTGCTGCAATTGCAGCAGATCCTCGTGCTGCGGGCGCTGGACGTGGGGTTGCCTGAGATCAGCCGGATCCTGGCCGCACAGGTCGACGAGCTGGAGGCCCTGCGCGGCCACCACCGGCGGCTGCTCGCGGAGCGGGACCGGCTTGATGTCCTGGCCGGCACTGTCTCCCGCACGATCACTGAACTGGAGCGATCCAGGGTGGAAGGCAGACCCACGACGAGCATCAACCGCCCGGAAAACCTGTTCGAGGGCGTCCGGCCCGCCCAGTACATGGAGAGCCTGCGGGACTTCCCGGAACTGGCCGGGGCCATCGAGCGGCGCACTTCGACGATGAGCCAGGCCGAGATCGAGGCCGGGCACCGCGAGCGCACGGCACAGATGATCCGGCTGGGCGAGCTGCTGGCCGCCGGTACGCCCGCCGATGCCGAAGCGGTGCAGGCCGAGGTCGATGCCCAGTACCGGGCGCTGGTCGAGCTCCGAGCGGTCTCCGCCGAGGAGTATCGCGCGATCGGGCGTTCCTGCGTGGAAAACGAGCCGTGGCGCGCTGCCTACGAAGCGATCGCGCCGGGCCTGGCCGAATACCAGAGGGATTCCATCGAGGCGTACGCCACGACCCGGCTGAGCTGAGCCGGACCGGGCCGCAACCGGGGAACGAGCGCGCGGTGGCGGCCCTCTCCGGATCGGCGTCTTCGCCGGTTCCGTCGCCAGGCCTCTCGTTGTCAGGCTGCCCGCTGCCCGCTGCCCGCTGCCCGCTGCCCGCTGCCCGCTGCCCGCTGCCCGCTGCCCGGCGACCGGGGACGCCTCCGGGAGTGTTTCCGTGCACGCCTCCCCGGAACCATCCCTCTGTGTACGCCGCCATGCACGTCGGCTGTGCCCCCCTGCAAGCGCGATCGGTTCGCGACGTGGCCCCGGCCCCAAACGCCGGGGCCACCCGAAACACGTGGCTTCACTCCTCAAGATCGACATAGTCTCGACCGGCCTACTTAAGAAGCAGATCCGACATTCGTGGTGGCACTCAGGCCCCGGGATTTGAGAGAACGGGCGGGCGCGTTGAGGATCGTGGTAGATGACCTCTCCGGGCCGGAGATCGCCAAGTTCCTGGCCGAACATGTCGAGCAGATGCGGTCCCTCACGCCCTTGGAGAGCAAGCATGCTCTCGACCTCGACAGTCTTCGGAAGCCCGAAATCACGTTCTGGTCGGCCTTGGACGGTGACAGCCTGGTGGGCTGTGGTGCGGTCAAGAGGCTGGACGCGGGCCACGCGGAACTGAAGTCGATGCGTACCAGGCCGACGCGGCAGAGGAGTGGGATCGCCTCGCAGTTGCTGGAGCACATCCTCAGCGAAGCCAAAGCCATGGGGCTTACGCGGCTGAGCCTGGAGACCGGCTCGGCCGAGTTCTTCCAGCCCGCCCGAAGGCTGTACGAGAAGTTCGGCTTCCAGCTCTGTGACCCGTTCGCGGACTACCAGCCCGACCCGAACAGTACGTTCATGACCAAGATCCTCTGACCGCCCTGAATGATCGGAGAGGCAGTCAACGGGCCTCCTGCTTCGCACCCGCCCCGGCGATCCGCTGCCCAGAGAGTGGCCGCGGCCACCGCACGAGCCGGATCAACGGATCTGCGGGGGTCGGAAAGGGTCTTCATCGCCGTTGCCGTTCTCCTCTCCTCCGCCGTCCGTCTCTTCGGTTCACAGGAACCGGGCCGCGATCTTTTGGGGAGTCAGGTAGACGGTGATCAGCTCCGGGAGGTTGGCGGACGACTCCGGGTGGTGTTCGGCGTAGATCTGGCCGGTGTACTTGACGGCCAGTTCATCCATCCGCTCCCGGCTGCCCGCGCTCTCGAACCGGGCCGTGCCACTGATCACCGGGTACCCGTACGGCTCGTCGGGCGGGTTGACCGTCACGCTCAGCCGTGGATCGCGCCGGAGGTTGCGGACTTTGCGCTTTCGATGAGAGCTGATGCGGCACGCAACCTGGACGCGGTCCTACAGACCGGAGCACGCCTTCTCGCGCTCGACCCCGGCGCGAGTGTCGCGGCGATCGCGGAGGCGGCAGGTGTCGACCGACGGACCGTCTACCGTCGCTTCAAGACCCGCGAGCCACTGAGGGCCGGCGTCCACGTGGCCAAGCTCGACGCCTGCGAGAAGGTCGTCGCCCAGGCCCGGCTGGACGAGGCTCCCGTGGCCGTGGCGCTGCACCGGTATGCGGAGGGCGTCATCACCGTCAGCAGACAGTGGCCGGTGGACTTGCAGCAGGTGCAGGGCGAAGCGGCGGCTGCCCGCCTCCGCCGGCTGTTCGAGCAACTCGACGCCTTCATGCTCCGCGCCGTCCATGAAGGTTCCGTCCGGCCCGGTCTTCCGGACCGATGGGCGCGCTCCCTGCTCGTCCATCTCACGAACGTCGCGGCGCACGAGATGCCGGAGCTGACCCCTGCGCAGGGAGCCGACATGGTGGCCCAGTCCCTGTTCACCGGACTCGGTCCCACCTGACGCGGCCGCAAGGGGCTGTGCCGAGTCAGTGGTCTGAGCCTGGGAGTCTGGTCGTTTCGTCACCCAGGCCAGGTGCGTTGCTCAGACGACCAGCTCGCCGATGCCCAGCATGTTCCCCTCGCTGTCCCGGAACCAGGCGCCGCGTTCACCCCGTGCACCCTTGCTCGGGTAGTTCCCGTCGATCTCGGCGATCCCGCGCCTCGTGCGGAACCCGGGCACGTCGACCTCCTCGAACACCACCCCACGCCGCTTGAGTTCCGACACGACTGTCTCGATGTCGTCGACTTCCCATGCCATCTGAGTGAAGGTACCGGGCGAGGCTCCCGTCGATCGGAACACGACGAAGTCCACGCCTCCGCACCGATAGAGCAGCCCACCGGGCCGTTCGTCGACGGGCTCCAGGCCGAGCTGCTCGGCGTAGAAACGCCGCGCCCGGTCCAGGTTCCTGGGCCGGAAGCCTGGTCGCTACGTGCGCCCCTGCCAGAAGGTCCCTGTGATCTGCATTCATGGCCCCCACTCTGCCGTGAGCGGTGGCTGGAGTGGTGGAGGCAAGATGCTTGGTGACGGCGCAACGAGATCAGCGGAAAACATCTACCGAATTCGGGCGGGCGACGGAGACGACGGTAGCGGTGGCAGCGACCGCCCAATGCGATCGCGGCATCGCTCCGACTCGGCGGTGTTCCCGGCCCTGACATCGGTCCGGCTTCCGTCATTTCCCGGGTGGTGCCACCCTGGCAAAACCTTGCCAGAACCGCTTACTGGTTCAGGAGTTCAGCGAAGCGGTCCAGCGCACGATCGGTGCGGTGGCGGTCGCCGGTAGCTGTGAGATCGAACAGCAGACCCCGGACAACGGCCATGACCAACGTGGGCGTGACGGTGTCGTCAGGACCGGTGGAGACGTCGCGGAAGGTGGCACCGAGCGTGTCGAACCAGTCCGTGATCGCCTCGCCCTGGTCGGGGTAGGTCTCGGGGTGAACCAGTCCGTCGGCGTGCACCTCGAAGAACAGCCGGACGAACGGCGCACGGTCGTCTGCGCTGATCCACGCCCAGATGCCGTGCAGCCGCTCCTGCACAGAGCCCGTCTTTGGCGGAAGGTGCTCGGCCAGGCGCACAGCACCGCGGCGACGGGCCTCGGCGAGGACCGCCGCGACCAACTCCTGTTTGCTGCCGAAGTCGTAGAGCAGCATCCGTGGGCTGGTGTCGAGGGCTGCGGCCAGTGGCCTCAGGCTCAGCCCGGCCAAGCCGTGCGCCAGCACATAGTCGGTTGCCTGCGCCAGTGTGCGCTCGCGACGGGCGGGGTCAGCGGGTCGCCCCATGGTGGACTTCCTCTCAGCGACTCGGAGTTGAAACAGCATTAGCGAGTATATGGTACGACTGTTTCAATAACGAGGGGAGATCTCCTTGCGCAACTTTGACCGAGCACTCGTCCTGGGTCCTGGGAGTCACGTCGGCACCGCCTGGATGGCAGGGCTGGCCTACGGATTGCGCCGCGATGGCGGGGACTTGGGCGAAGCCGACCTGATCGTCGGGACGTCGGCCGGCGCGATCGTCGCAGCGCTACTCGCCACCGGCCAGGACCCGGGGCGGCTCGCGACGTCGGCCCGCCAGCCAGCTCACCGGCTCAAGGTGGACCCCAGGCGAATGGGCCAGGTGTTCGCCGTACTCGGCGACCGCAGCCTGGAACCCGGCGAGGCCAGGCGTCGCGTCGGCCGGCTCGCGCTCGACAGCACCGACCTCCAGGCCGAGGAGACGCTGATCGCGGGCCGCGCCGCCTTGATCGGTGCGGACGCGTGGCCGGAGCGGCGACTGCTGATCACCGCCGTGGACGCAACCACCGGTGAGCCCGTGGTGTGGGACCGCGACAGCGGCGTGCCGTTGGTGCACGCGGTGGCAGCGAGTAGCGCCTTCCCCGGGGCCGCGCCGCCCGTTGCCATCGACGGCCGGCGGTACATGGACGGTGCGCTGCGTGCGGGCCCCAACGCCGACCTCGCTGTTGGAGCCCGCACGCTGGTCGTGGTCGAGCCGATGGCCCACCTGTTTCCCCGGGAGCCACTCAACCAGCAGCTGGCGGCCGTGGGGGCATGCGCGATGGTGACCATCGGCCCCGATCCGGCCTCGGTACGCGCCTTCGGCTCGGACATGGGCGACCTGGCAGCCTGGGAACCGGCCTACCAAGCGGGTCTTCGCCAGGCAGGCGACGTCGACGCGCAACTCCGCTCCATGGGGAGGGCAGAAGCCGCCGCGGGCTGACCGCCGATCAGGTCGGTGATGTGTGGGCGCTGGCAGCCCACCGGAGGGGTCGCCGCGCAGGCCGGCCCCTCTGGCAGCACAGGCGAAGGTCTCCCCGGTGATCACAGAGCGTCGCAACTCGATGATCACCGAGACCTGTGCCTGTCCTACTCCCGGGGTAGCCCACCACGCCTATCTGCGCGACCTCTTAACCACCGGCGCGTCGCCGAGGCCTAGATGATTGAGTCCGATGTTTGTGCTGGCCGCGACCATGGCGAAGGGCGCCCGTTGGCTTGTGTGTGACGACAAACCTGGACGCCCTTCTGGCGGCACTGTACGTGTTCATCGACGACC